>DATCBF010000332.1:0-15669 GCA_036512025.1 Solirubrobacterales bacterium | reverse complement strand
CGCTTCGACGGGATGATCAGCCTGCGGCCCTGTCGCTCCGTCGATGCCGCCGCCGCCCAGCTGATCGTCCGCGAGGCGGGCGGGGTTGTGGCGTTCGGCGATCTCGTCCTCGGCGACGCGGACCTGGGGCTCGACGCCCGCTACCCGATCGCCGCGGCCGCGGGAGACGCCGGCCTGGAGATCGCTCAGACCGCCCAGCGCGCGAGCGCCGCCGCTTAGCCGGGTCTCCTCGATAACAGGTCTGTAACCCCTGACGAGGAGGGGTTTAGAACATGTGTTCGTAAAGAACGTACGTTCGCTACACTCGCACACCTTCTGAGGCAGCAAGCGTCTTCTGAGGTTCCCAAATCCCCCTGAAACCCAGCGAAAGGGTTGAGATTCAAATGGCAGCAACGAGCAGCAGCAAAACCAAATCCTCCACGAAGAGCACGGCCGGCAAAGCAAAAGCCAAAGCCACTTCGACCAAAACCGTCGCTGACAAGAACCAGGTCCAGGTTGTCGCCGAGACCGCGGTCGACCTTCCCGTCGGCGTCGTCCTCGGTGTGACTGACCGCCTTACCGAGTTGGTCGATCCTTGGACCAACCGCACCGGCGCCGAGAAACAGATCAAGGCCTACCGGACTCAGCTCCGCAGGACGATCAAGCGGACCGAGCGCCGCGGCACCAGCGCCCGCCGTAAAGCGACCACGGAAGCGAAAAAGACCCGGACTCGCGTCGAGCGCGAGGCCCGCAAGCGCCAGCGCACCGTCGAGACGACGTTGAAGCGCAACCGCAACGAGGTCGAGAGCCGCGTCCGCAAGGCGATCGACGGACCGACGGGCCGCGCCCAGGACCTGGTCGACCAGGTCACCGAGCAGCTCTCGGCGCTCCGCTAACAGCGCCGAAACCGCTTCACCCGACCGCCCCGGAAACGGGGCGGTCGGTCGTTGTGGGGCCCTCTACGCTCAGCGGCCTTGAACCGCGACCGGGCGCGAGGCCGCCGGCTCGTAGGGCCAGCCGGTCTGGGCCGGGGCGAAGGCGCGGAACTCGAAGCGCACTCCACGGCTGTCGTCGTCACTGAAGCGATAGGGGTAGCGGAAGTGCCCGCTCGCATCGGTCTGGATCGTGCGGAACTCGGTCCAGGCGAGGCCGGGGAGGCGGAACTGGAGCTGGATCGACTTGCCGCCGGTGGGGATCGTCGCGTCGTCGCCTTCGACCCTGCCGCTGAAGACGACAGGCCGCCCGCCGACCGCCGCAAGCGCCGCCGAAGGCCGCATGCGGACGCCCCCACGGACCCCGAGGCGGACCGGATCGTCGCCGGAGCGGGTCAGCGTGCGCGTGCCCGGGAACGTGGCGAAAACCTCGCGGCTCGGGCCGGGAGCGAGGCGCGCGACGAAGACTCCCGTGGCGGCGGTCCGGACAGTCGTCACCCGGTCGGGCTGATCGGAGCCGGGGGCGAAGTGCTCGGTCACCTCAACCGGCATCCTCGCCAGCGGCGCGTCGGCGCCGACGCTCAGCCGTCCGCTGAAGAGGCTGCCCTTGCCGAACGGGACCAATCGCCGTGGCGGCCGATGCTCGAACCCCGCAATTACCTGGCGCCGGCAGCGACGCCGGCCGCCGTTGCGCTCGCAGTGGTGCCAGACCAACGTCCTGCCCCCAAACCCGCTCTGGACCGCTGTCAGGATCTTCAGCGGGCTGGACAGGACCATGGCGCCGCCGTTGGCCCGTCGATCGGTCGTGACCGCGTTTCCCGCCGTGTCGTATCCGGTCGCTCGGAACTCGTACTCGCCCGGGGGGTAGGCGTCGGAGTCCCAGTGGGCAATCAGGCTTCCGGCCGAGAAGGCCGTGGGCAGCGGTTCGAACTGTTCTCCCGAGCCACTGCGTCGGATCGCGATCCACCCTCTCGAGGGGTCCGGCCCCGAGAGCGAGTCGGACAGCCGCACCTCGATCCGCTCTGGTTCCGCCGGGCTCTGGGAGTTGAGGAACGAGGCGACCGGTGAGCTGCGATCGATCCGAACCGTGGTCGCCGAGGGCGGCCGGTTTGTCACCCCGACGCCGGCGCCACCGTCGTTGACGTTGCCGGCCGCGTCCCGCGCGTAGTAGGCGATCGTGTGCGCGCCTTCTCCGATCAACGTGGTGTTCACCGCATTCCCGGAGGCGATGGTCGGCGCGCCACCGTCGATGCGGATCGCCGTGAAGGGGCCGGCGGAGCCGGCAGGCGCCATCCCGGATGTCGCGTCGGCAGCGGCAGCGGTCAGCGTCACCGCCCGGTTGGTCCAGCCGCCGGGAGCTCCGGACAGCGTCGTGACCGGGTCGATCGTGTCGACGTGGACGACGGCATGACCGACGGTGGTGGACTTCAGCCCCGAGTTCGAAACCGCGACCGCGTGGACATGGCTGGTTCCGTCGTGGAGCCCGGCCAGAGGAATCGAATTCGTCTCGATCCCGGCCCGCAGGTCGGTCTCGGCTTCGGTGCAGCGGTCGGGGGCGGCGCAGGGGTCGCTCCCGGCGCTTGCATCGACGGAGACGGCGTAGCCCCGAATGCCCGATAGCGGCAGGGGCTCGGCGGGGCGGCTCAGGCGCACTACATAGGGAAGCGCGGTGCGGCCGATCCAGCCGGCCGCGGCAAGCGGTTCGATCGGGCCTGGCCGCGCGTCGTCGAAGCGCAGTGTCGCCTCGGCCGGCGGTTCCTGGTCGCCGATCGAGTCTTCCAGCCAGACTTCCGCGGTGTAGACGCCGGGGATGTCGGGCAGGTGGATGTCGTTGATCGTGCTCACCACCGGGGCTATTCGGGTATTCGGCACGACGATGGCTTTGGCCGCATTCCGGACTCGATAGTGGACGGCGGAGATGGTGGGGAGGGCCGGCTGGGCCGGGTTCCTCCAGTCGAGGCGAAAACCATTGTCGGGGTGCCAGTTGTCTTCGCCGCCGGCGACCTGGAGGAGTTCGGGCTGCCGCGAAGGCGCGCCGGTCGCGTCCCCTCCGGATTGGATCCCGGCGAGGATCGCAACGGTCGCCAGGCTCGCCAGGATCTTCCGCCGGCTCACGGGCCGAACTCCCCGGCTGCGCTGCCGCTCGATGAGCTCGTCGACGAGGCCGGCGGTGAGGAGGTGACGGGCGCCGCTTCCGGCGTGTATTCGACCGCTCCGGCCGCTGCCGGCGCCGGGGCCGGCGTGGTTGTCGGCGCAGCCTTTGGCGAAGGTTCTTCAGCCGGAGGGCTCGGTTCGGGTGGAGCTGGTTCGTAAGGCACGGAGGAGCTTGGATCTGCCGCCTCGATCACCCTGGCCGAAGGTTTCTCCAGGGTGGGCCGCTGCAGGTGATCGGCGCCGACCCCGCTCGGAGCGGGAGCGACGCCGCTCGCGACACAGGCTGCCGCTCCCCCCGCGGTCCCGACGCAGATCGCCAGCACCTTGGCGAGCGCTGCCATCCCCGCCCCGCGGCTTCCTCCCGCCGCCGCGACCTGCGAGACCGCCGAGTCGGTTGCGCTCCCACCCTGGCCGGGAAGCCGGGAGTGGAGGCCGGCGATCGCTTCGTGTGCGCGCTCGAGCAGGGAGCGCGAGACGGGTAGTGCCGGCGCCAGCGCCGCCGCGGCGCGGGGCGCTGCCCGATAGGCCCGCATCGTCGAGCGACAGCCAGAGCAGGCCCGCAGGTGCTCGCGCAGCGTCACCGCCTCCCTCTCGCTCACTTCGTCGTCGCAGAAAGCCGAGAGCAGGGGCCGCATCTGCTCGCAGCGATCGCCGCTGTCGCTGCTGGCAAGCACGCGCCGGAACCGCTCCCGGCCCTCGGCCAGGCAGCGGTTGATCTTGGTGCCGCTGTAGCCCGTCAGCCGTCCGATCTCGGCATAGGTGTAGCCCTCGGCAAGCAGGGTGAGGGCACGCAGCTCCTGCGGCTTCAGCGACTGCAGGGCCTCGCGGCTGCGAGCAATTGCCTCGCTCCTCTCCGCTCGCTCGGCGGGGTCGTTGCCGACCGCGGGCAAAAGCGCAACCCAGTCCTGCTCGACCCCGTCGGACGAGCCGGGCGGTGGACTGCTGAGCAGGCGCTCGCGACTGCGCCTTACCGACAGCGCCTCGTGCTTGACGACCGTCTGCGTCCAGCGGATCAGCTCGCGCAGGTCATCGGTCGGCGCTTTGGTCAGCAGGATCTCCAGCCCACGCTGATAGGCGTCGTCGGCGTCGTCCTCGCAGATCGAGTAGCGCCGGGCCGTACGGCGCAGGGCGCCCTCGTGCTGGGCGATCATTTCGACCGCCACCCGCTTGCGGACGGCCTCGCTTGTCCGCTCGCGGGGGGTCCACCCTCCCGTCCGCGCCAACCCTCTCTTTTCCCTCACCTCCCGGCTGACTGTCAACCGCGCAAACCCCCCATAGCGCTTTAGCTCTGTCGTCCAAACATTTCAATGGAAACTCAGGGCGGGGCGGGGATCTCCCCCCTTCTGGACGAGTAGCCGGGTGGAAAAAGCGGAAATTGCACGAAATGGCGCTTGCGACAGGGCTACCCGCGCCCCAGTAGCATCTCCGCCCAATGAGCACCTGCGTAATTTCCGGTGGCGCCGGCTTCCTCGGCTCCCACCTCTGCGAGCACCTGCTTGGCGATGGCCACAGGGTGATCTGCCTCGACAACCTGGAGACGGGGTCGCTGCAGAACATCGAGCACATCCGCGATCCCGCTTTCGAGTTCCGCAACGTCGACATCACCGAGCACGTCGATATCGAGGGGGAGGTCGACTTCGTCTACCACCTCGCCTCGCCGGCGAGCCCGATCGACTACCTGCGGCTGCCGCTGCACACGCTCAAGGTCGGCTCGCACGGGACCCACCACATGCTCGGGGTCGCCAAGTTCAAGCGCGCCCGTTTCCTGATCGCCTCCACCTCGGAGGTCTACGGCGATCCGCAGGTGCACCCGCAGACCGAGGACTACTGGGGCCACGTCAACCCGATCGGCCCGCGCGGCGTCTACGACGAGGCCAAGCGCTACGCCGAGGCCCTGACCATGGCCTACCACCGCCAGCAGGGCCTCGACACGGCGATCGTCCGCATCTTCAACACCTACGGCCCGCGGATGCGGCCGCACGACGGGCGGGCGATCCCGACCTTCCTGCGCCAGGCGCTGCAGGACCGCCCGATCACCGTCTTCGGCGACGGCAGCCAGACCCGCAGCTTCTGTTACGTCGACGACCTCGTGCGCGGGATCGTCGGCCTCGCCAACTCCGACGCCCACTCGCCCGTCAACATCGGCAACCCGAACGAGTTCACCTTGCTGGAACTGGCCAAGGCCGTGGTCGAGGTGACCGAGTCGCGCTCGGAGATCGTCTACGAGCCGCTGCCCACCGACGACCCCCAGGTCCGCCAGCCCGACATCACTCGCGCCCGTGACTTGCTCGGCTGGGAACCGCAGGTCGAGCTGCTCGACGGCCTGCGCCGCACGATCGAGCAGTCCGGCGTCGAGCGCCTCGTCGGCGCCTCCGACTAGTTCCGTTCTGCCGGAGGGCCGGCGCAACACGGATAGCGTGAGGTGGCGATGAACGACGACCGCACCATGCTCGTAATCGGCGCCGACGGATTTGTCGGACGCCACGTGCGCGACGTCGTTGCGAACGCCGGGCTCGAGGTTGTCACGGCAGACCGCACGGGCAAGCTGGGGACGAGATGCGACCTGCTCGACCCGGCCTCGGTCGCCTCTTGCCTCGAAGGGGCCGATCCCGATCTCATGATCAACATGGCGGGCGCCGCCTCGGTCGCAGCGAGCTGGGAGCGTGGCAAGGAAGCCTTAGAGGTAAATGCGACCGGGGTCGCGAACCTGCTCGAGGCGATCGCCGCTCGGGCTCCCTCGGCCCACGTCCTCTGCGTCTCATCGGCGGAGGTCTATGGCGAGCCGAGCGGGGGCCGGCTTCCCTTCCACGAGGGCCTTTCGCTGTCGCCGGTGACCCCGTACGGAGAGAGCAAGGCGGCGATGGAGGCTGTCTGCGATCGGTTCGCCGGCGAGCAGGGGCTGCGGGTCGCCGTGGTCCGCGCCTTCAACCTGATCGGGCCCGGCCAGTCATCCGCCTTTGCCGCCGCCGGCTTCGCCCGCCAGATCGCCGCCGCCGAGCTGACTGGGGCCGAGGTGGTTGAGCTGGCGGTGGGCAATCTCGCCGCGGCGCGCGACTTCACCGACGTGCGCGACGCCGCGCGGGCGTTTGTCGAGATCTCGCGGGCGGAGCTGACTGGCGTCTATAACCTCTGCTCGGGACGGGCGGTGAAGTTGGAGGCCTTGGTCGCCGAGCTGGCAAGGGAGACGCCGCTGCATCTCTCGATCCGGCAGGACTCGACTCTGGAGCGCCCCGTCGACCCCTCGGTCGTCTACGGCAATCCGGCACGCCTGCGGGAGGCGATCGGCTGGACGCCGGAGATCCCGCTCTCAGAGACCGCCGCCGACCTGCTCGACTGGTGGCGTTCGCGGCTCGCCGCGGCCTAACCCCGCTCCGTCCCAATATCCTCCCATCGATGGCTGCCGAGAGCGACAAACCCCTGGTCGACGACACCGCCCGCACGATCGCGCCCCAGGTGGGGCCCGACGACGAGCGGATCTTCACCGACTCCGGGATCGAGATCGACCGCCTCTACACCGAGGACGACGTTGCTCCCGGCCTGGGCGAGCGCCTCGGCGAGCCGGGCGAGCCCCCCTTCACCCGCGGCATCCACGACGGCATGTACCGGGACCGGCTCTGGACGATGCGCCAGTACGCCGGCTTCGCCTCGCCCGAGGACACCAACGAGCGCTACCGCTACCTGATCGAGCACGGCTCGACCGGGCTCTCGATGGCCTTCGACCTGCCAACCCAGCTCGGCCGCGACTCCGATGACCCGCTCTGCAACGGCGAGGTCGGCCGCACCGGGGTCCCGATCGACACGATCGAGGACATGCGGATCTGCTTCGACCAGATCCCGCTCGACAGCGTCTCGACCTCGATGACGATCAACGCCCCCGCCGCGATCCTGCTGCTGCTCTACGAGCTGGTCGGCGAGGAACAGGGCGTGCCGTCGGAGAAGCTGCGCGGCACCGTCCAGAACGACGTGCTCAAGGAGTACATGGCCCGTGGCAACTACATCTACCCGCCGGTCCCGACGATGCGGCTGACGACCGACATCTTCGAGTACTGCCAGCTCAAGGTGCCGAAATGGAACACGATCTCGATCTCCGGCTACCACATCCGCGAGAAGGGCTGCTCGGCTGTGCAGGAGGTGGCATTCACGCTCTCCAACGCGATCGCCTACGTCGAAGCGGCGCTTGAGCGCGGCCTTGAGATCGACTCCTTCGCCCCCCGCCTCGCCTTCTTCTTCAACTGCCACAACAACGTCTTCCAGGAGATCGCCAAGTTCCGCGCCGTGCGGCGGATGTGGGCGAAAATCGTCGAGGAGCGCTTTGGGGCGAAGAACCCCAACTCGATGAAGATCCGCTTCCACACCCAGACCGGGGGGGTGACACTGCAGGCCCAGCAGCCCGAGGTCAACATCATCCGCGTCGCCCTGCAGGGGTTCGCGGCGGTCAGCGGCGGCACCCAGTCGCTGCACACCAACGGCTTCGACGAGGCGCTGGCGCTGCCGACCGAGCGCTCGGCCCGGATCGCCCTGCGCACCCAGCAGGTGCTCGCCCACGAGTCCGGCGTCGCCGACACCGTCGATCCCTTCGCCGGCTCCTACTTCGTCGAGTCGCTGACCGACGAGATCGAGCTGCGCTCCTGGGAGCTGATGGAGAAGGTGGAAGAGATCGGCGGCTCGGTCGAGGCGCTGGAGTTCATGCAGCGCGAGATCGAGGAGTCGGCGATGAGCTACCACGAGCGCTACAAGTCGGGCCAGGACATCATCGTCGGAGTCAACAAATACGTCACCGACCAGATCGACGACGTCGATATCCTCAAGGTCGACCCCGAGGCCGAGCAGCGCCAGCTGACCCGGCTCAAGGCCTTCAAGGAGGCCCGCGACCGCAACGAGGTCACCGCCAAGCTCGACGCCCTGCGCGACGTCGCCCGCGGCGAGGGCAACCTCCTGCACCCAATCCGCGCCGCGCTCGCCGCCGACGCCTCGATCGGCGAGGTCTGCGGCGCGATGCGCGACGTCTTCGGCGAATACAAGGGCGGCGCCTTCTTCTAGCCACGCCCCATTCGCCCCCTGAACGGTCTCGCCCACGCCTCCAGAGTGGGAGGAACGGTGCGCTGAGGGTTGAAGCGGCCCTCAATGATCGAGGCGGCGCGAACCCTGATGAAGTCCGAGCCGGAGCTGGAGGAGCTGATCGCCGGCGTCGACGGCGTCGATGTGACGATGGCGGAGAAGGGCTTCGGCACTCGGGTCGAGATCCGGGCGCCCGAGGATTCGGGGCTCGACGTGGCCGATCTGGAGCGGCTTCTCGACCATTTGGCCGAGCCCCAGAAGCAGCCGTTCGGCAGCATCTGAGCCGCTCGTCATAGACTTCCGCGCCGATGCGCGAGAAGAACCCGATCACCCACGAGGAGAAGCTCTCCTACCTGCGCGAGCTTCGCGAGCAGGCGATCAACTCATCGTCGGAGGAGGCGGTCGAGAAGCAGCACGCCAAGGGCAAGATGACCGCCCGCGAGCGGGTCGAGAAACTGCTCGACCCAGGCTCGTTCGAGGAGCTCGACACCTTCGTCCGCCATCGCACCTACGACTTTGAGATGCAAAAGAAACGGCCCTGGGGCGACGCCGTCGTTACCGGCCACGGCACGATCGACGGCCGCACCGTCTTCGTCTTCTCCCAGGACTTCACCGTCTTCGGCGGCAGCCTCGGCGAGGTGATGTCCGAGAAGATGTGCAAGGTGATGGACCTCGCCGCCCAAGTCGGGGCGCCGGTCATCGGCATCAACGATTCCGGCGGCGCCCGCATTCAGGAGGGGGTCGTCTCCCTCGGCGCTTACGGCGACGTCTTTGTCCGCAACGTCAAATGCTCTGGCGTGATCCCGCAGATCAGCTTGATCATGGGCCCATGCGCCGGCGGCGCCGTCTACTCGCCGGCGATGACCGACTTCATCTTCATGGTCAAAGAGACATCCCACATGTTCATCACCGGACCCGAAGTGATCAAGACGGTGACCGGCGAGGAAGTCGAGTTCGAGGCATTAGGCGGGGCGATGAGCCACAACTCCAAGTCCGGGGTCGCCCACTTCGCCGCCGAGGACGAGGAGAGCTGTCTCGAAGACGCCCGCTACCTGCTCAGCTTCCTGCCCTCGAACAACCTCGAGGCGCCGCCGCGCTTCGAGCCGAGCGACGATCCAGAGCGCGAAGACGCCGAGCTCGACACGCTCGTGCCCGACGACCCTTCCAAGCCATACGACATGCGCGAGGTGATCTCACGCATCGTCGACGACGAGGAGTTCTTCGAGGTCCACGAACATTTTGCGAAGAACATCGTCTGCGGCTTCTCACGTCTCGACGGCTTCCCGGTCGGGATCGTCGGCAACCAGCCCGCCTACCTGGCCGGCGTGCTCGACATCGAGGCCTCGGAGAAGGCGGCGCGCTTCGTCCGCACCTGTGACGCCTACAACGTTCCGATCCTGACTTTCACCGACGTGCCCGGCTTCCTGCCCGGCACCGATCAGGAGTGGAACGGGATCATCCGCCACGGCGCCAAGCTGCTCTACGCCTTCACCGAGGCGACGGTGCCGAAGCTCACGGTCGTCACCCGCAAGGCCTATGGCGGAGCCTACGACGTGATGAGCTCGAAGCACATGCTGTCTGACTACAACGTCGCCTGGCCCACCGCCGAGATCGCGGTGATGGGCCCCGAGGGCGCGGTCAACATCATCTACCGCAAAGACATCGCCACTTCGCCGACGCCGGACGAGCGCCGCCAGAAGCTGATCGACGACTACAAAGCCCACTTCGCCAACCCATACTCAGCGGCCGAGCGCGGCTACATCGACGACGTGATCGAGCCGCATGAAACGCGGCCGAAGTTGATCAAAGCGCTGCGGATGCTGCAGTCCAAGCGGGTTGAGCAGCCCAAGCGCAAGCACGGCAACATCCCGCTGTAGGGAGGGCTCCGACCCTCCACCCGGCTAGGGGACCGCCGTCGCTTCGGCCTCGATTGCGCTCCCTCGGGCGTTGGCCCTGCCTCCTTTGGCCGCCACCGGCCCGCCCTCCTCGCGGGTCAGGCGGTGGGCGAGGTAGACGGGGATGATCGAGATCACGATCACGATCACGGCGACGACGTTGACGAGCGGCAACTGGTTGGGGCGGAAGAGGTTGGAGAAGATCCAGATCGGCAGGGTCTGTTCGCCGGCGCCGATCGTGAACGTGGTGACGATGATCTCGTCGAAGGAGAGGGCGAAGGCGAGCAGGGCGCCGGCGACGAGGGCGGTCTGCAGGCTCGGCAGGGTGACCCAGCGGAAGGTCTGCCAGGTGTGGGCGCCGAGGTCGGCGGAGGCCTCCTCGTAGGAGCTCGAGAGGCGGCGCAGGCGGGCGACGACGTTGTTGTAGACGACGACGATGCAGAAGGTCGCGTGGCCGACGATTACGGTGAAGAGGCTGAGTTCGACCCCGAGCACCTGGGTGAAGGTGTTGCTGAAGGCGACGCCGGTGACGATCCCCGGCAGGGCGATCGGGAGGATGACGAGGAAGGAGATCGTCTCGCGGCCGAAGAAGCGGAAGCGCGCCACGGCCAGCGAGGCGAGGGTGCCGAGCAGGATCGCGATCGCCGTCGCCGCCAGGCCCGCCTTGATCGAGGTGACGAAGGCTTCGCGCGCGGCTTCGTTTTCGATCGCCTTCGGGAACCAGTCGAGCGTCAGCCCGGGGGGCGGCCATTCGAGGATCGCGCTGGCGTTGAAGGCGTAGATCCCGACCACGATCAGCGGGATGTAGATGAAAGCGAGGCCGATCCCTATCCCGATCCGCAGCAGCCTGGTTGAGCGTCTCGACAGTCGCATGGCTAGACGTGCTCGAAGGCGCCCAGCTTGCGGGCGACCAGCAGGTAGGCGACCATGACGACGATCGGGACCAGCGCCAGGGCCGAGGCGAACGGCAGGTCGGTGGAGATGTTGTTGGCGATCACGTTGCCGATGAACTGGTCGTTGGAGACCAGTTTGGGGGTGATGTAATCGCCCAGGGTGAGGGCAAAGGTGAAGATCGAGCCGGCGATCACCGCCGGGAACGAGAGCGGCAGGATCACCCGGCGGAAGGTGGTGAAGGGCGAGGCTCCGAGATCCTCCGAAGCGCTGATCAACGAGTTGGGGATGCGCTCCAGCCCGGCGTAGATCGGCAGCACCATGTACGGCAGCCAGAGGTAGCTCATCACCAACCAGACCGCCGTTACCCCAAAGCCCGGCCCGTGCAGGCCGAGCGGCGCCAGCGCCCAGTTGATGACGCCGCCGGCCGAGAGCATCGTCCGCCAGGCGTAGACCTTGACCAGGTAGCTCGACCAGAGCGGCAGCAGCACCGCGACCACGAGGATCGCCTTGCCGCGGCGGGTCGCGATCTTCGCCATGTAGAAGGCGATCGGGAAGGCGAGCACGGCGTCGGTGACGGTGACCAGCGCCGCGACCACGACCGTGCGCTGGATGATGTGGCGGTAGACCGGTTCGTTTACGAGGGTTTCAAAGTTTTCGATGCCGAGGTTGTGGACGATCTCGCCGCTGAGCGGGTCGACGCTCCAGAAGGCGGCGATCAGCAGCACCGCCAGCGAGCCCAGGTAGCCGATCGCCAGCCAACCCATCGGGGCAGCCAGCAGCGCCCCCACCTGTAGGCGGGGGCGCCCGTGAAAGAAGCTGGCCAGCCTGCGACTCAACCTTTGATCGACGTCCAGGCTTTGACCCAGTCGTTGTAGTCCATGCAGTCGGAGGACCCGTTGCCGCAGTCGGCGAGCGGGGTCTCCCAGTAGTAGACGCGCTTCCAGAACGCCGGTTCGTCAGCGTGGTATTTGGTGCAGAATTCCTTGTCGGCGGTCTGGGCGCAGGCCAGGCTCTGGGCCGGCGCCTCGCCGAAGAATTCGGCCACTTCGGCGTTGACTTTCGGCGAGACGATCCAGTTCATCCACTCGTACATGCAGTTGGGATGTTTGGCCTTGGAGCTGATCATCCAGGTGTCCGACCATCCCGTCGCCCCCTCCTTGGGCAGGAATCCCTGGCTCGCCGGGCTGGCGGCAACCGACTTGCCTTCGTCCTTGAGCGCGAAGTACTGGTACTGCCAGGTGGTGCCGACCTCGCTGTCGCCACCGGCAAAGGCCGAGATCTGCTTGGCCGCATCGGACCAGTATTCGCCGACGTAGGGGCGCTGTTCCTTGAGCAGGTTGACCGCCGCTTCGAACTGTTCTTCGTTCAGCTCGTAGGGGCTTTCGATCTTCAGGTCCGGCTGGTGGAACTTCAGGTAGACGGCGGCGTCGGCGATGTAGATCGGGTCGTCGTAGGCGCTGATCTTGCCCGAGTACTTAGCCGCCATCTTCGGGTCGAGCACCACGTCCCAGGAGTCGGGGGCGGGCTTGACGTTTTCCGGATTCCACATCAGCAGGTTCGCCCCACGCCCGTGGGGGATGCCGTAGTGGACGCCTTCGAACGTGTTGTAGGGCTGGTTCTTGAGGTCGCTGAAGATCGTCTTGTAATTGGGCACGAGATTGACGTTGACCGGGGCGACGTCACCACCGTCGACGAGTCGGGCCGTGGCATTGCCGGAGGCCGAGACGCCGTCGTACTGGCCGGTCCGCATCAGCTGGACCATTTCGTCTGAGGTCCCGGCGACCTTGTCGTTGACCTTGCAGCCGGTCTTTTCTTCGAACGGCTTGCTCCATTCCGGTTCGACGTAGCCGGCCCAGGAGATCAGGTTGACCTGGCCCTCTCCTTTGCCCAGCTTCGTCAGTTCCTTGCCGTTGCCGCCGCCGCTGCTACTCGAGCCACAGCCGGCGAGCAGGAGCATGAATGCAACCAGTCCTGCGACGACGAGCCACGCGGTTCGAGCTGGATGAGCATGCTCTCTACTCACGATGATTCCTCCTCGGTTGGTTTGTTCCCCTGGACGGCGAATGTGTGCTCGGGTCGCCAGCCCACCAGCGTTTCCTTGCCCCGCTCGGCGAGCCCGCCGTCAACCGACGTGCTCTCCTGGTTCTGCCGCACGACTTGAAGCTCCCCACCGGCGTCGAGGGTGACCGTGTAGCGGGTCACCATCCCGACGTAGGCGACGTCGGTGATCCGGCCGTGCTCGGTGTGCAGGCCGTTGGGCGCCGCCGCGGCATCGACCAGCTGGATCTTCTCCGGCCGGATCGTGAAGCGGGCGCCGTCGCGCTCGAGCAGATTGGAGACGCCGACGAAGCCGGCGACGAACTCGTTGGCCGGGCGCTCGTAGAGTTCGACCGGCGGGCTCACCTGCTGGATCAGGCCGTCGCTGAAGACGGCGATTCGGTCGCTCATCGTCAGCGCCTCGTCCTGATCGTGAGTGACGTAGACGAAGGTGATGCCGACCTCGCCCTGGATCGACTTCAGCTCCGTCTGCATCTGCTCGCGCAGCTTCAGATCGAGGGCGCCCAGCGGCTCGTCGAGCAGCAGCACCTTGGGCCGGTTGACGATCGCGCGGGCGAGGGCGACGCGCTGGCGCTGGCCGCCAGAGAGCTCTCCGGGCTTGCGGTCGGCATAGCCGGGAAGGCGGACCATCTCCAGCGCCTCGTCGCGACGCCGGGCCCGCTCGGCTTTGGCGACGCGGGCGACGCGGAGGCCGTAGGCGACGTTGTCCCCCACGGTCATATGCGGGAACAGCGCGTAGTCCTGGAAGACGGTGTTGACGGCCCGGTCGTAGGGCGGGACGCCGCGGACGTCCTCGCCCGCGAGCTCGATCGTGCCCTCGCTCGGATCCTCGAAGCCGGCGATCATCCGCAGCGTCGTCGTCTTGCCCGAGCCGGACGGCCCCAGCAGCGTGAAGAACTCCCCGCGCTCGATCTCGAGGTCAATTCCGGCAACCGCAACCACCTCGCCGTAACGCTTGGTGAGGCCGGCCAAGCGGATGTCGGGTGGTGGAGTGGCTACCCCATGACGTTATCCGAGGCGCTCAGGAAAGCAAGGACAAACCCACCCCGGCCAGTTGGCCGGGGTGGCACATCGCAATCGAGGATTCAGGACTAGAAGCCGGCGGGGTGACGGGATACGTAGCCGGCGTTGCTGAGCAGTTCGGTATGCCAGCGAGGGCCGGTGCCGCTGGCGTCGCCGGCTGTGTCCCAGCGGATGCCGGCGATCACGGCGTAGGCGTGTCCGGCGTTGGCGTAGATGGTGATCCAGCGGCCTTCACCGGGGTATCCCCACTTCTCCATTGGCCCCGAGGGGAGCGGGCTTTCGAGAAAGCCACCGCCGTGGAGGGCATAGCTGACGGAGCCGGAGCAGTCATAGCCCCGATCCCACCACTGAGCGTGGCCGCCGCCCCAGATATACGGTTTCGTACGGATTTTGTTGGCGGCTTCGATCACCTCTTTGACCTGTGCCGGAGCGCCTGCGGGAGGAATGACCATCCCGTTCGCCAGAAGACGGGCCTTGGCGGTCGGGGTGCAGATGTCCGTGGTGGTGGGGGTGATGCCGCCGCCGCCACATCCGGCTACGGCCGACGCGCCGGCGGGAGCCGCGAGAGCGAGGACTGCGAGCGACGCTGTGGCCGCTAGCCCCGCTTTGAGCTTATGCCTGTTCGAAAGCAAACCGATCTCCTTTGTCGGCCTACGGGGTTAGCTGTCGGGCTGGCGCGAAAGGAGCCTGCGCCCCCGCCTGAACTAGGCGAGTTAGCCCCGAAAACGTGGTTCCCCCGTTCCCGCGGCGCCTCCATGCGCACGGGATTCGGCGTTTCGGTTATTTGGAACGGCGGCAGTGTAGACGATCCACCGGCTGCCTGCTCACACAAAACAAACATTTATCCGCCTTTCGGACTTGGAACCCGAATTCCTGTCGGCAGCCTGGCTGGTAGCTTGCGCCTTGGGATGGAACTTGCCGGACGCACAACTCTGCTCACAGGCGCCACAGGCGGCCTCGGGCGGGCGATCGCCGAGGCGCTTGCCGCAAAGGGGGCGAGCGTGATTCTCAGTGCCCGCAAGGCCGAGGCGCTGGAGGCGCTGGCGGCGGAGCTGCCGGGCGACGGGCACCGGGTGCTTGTCGCTGACCTGGCTGAGCCGGGGGCGGCCGAGAAGCTCGCCCCCGAAGCGGGCGCGGTCGACATCCTGGTTGCCAACGCCGGCCTGCCGGGGGCGGGGTGGCTTGCGGACTTCACGCCCGAGCAGGTGGCTCGCGCCCTCCGGGTCAACCTGGAATCGCCGATGTTGCTGGCGCGGGCGCTGTTCCCGGCGATGATCGACGGTGGCGGCGGGCAGCTTGTCTTCGTCGCCTCGCTTGCGGGCAAGGCCGCCAGTCCGCTCAGCTCGATCTACAACGCGACCAAGTTCGGCCTGCGCGGCTTCGCTCTCGGCCTGCGAGCCGACCTCGGCCCCAAAGGCGTGGGCGTCTCGTTGGTCTCGCCCGGCTTTATCCGCGAAGCGGGGATGTTCGCCGACGCCGGCGCCAAGCCCCCCCCGGGGATGGGAACCGCGACTCCCGGGCAGGTGGGCGCCGCTGTGGTCAAGGCGATCGAGCACGACAAGGTCGAGCTGGCCGTGGCGCCGATACATCAGCGGGCGCTGGCGCATCTTGGCCTGGCCAGTCCGAGCATTTCCGTGCGGGCGCAGAGCGGCTCGGCGGGGCAGAAGGCGGCCGGA
>DATCBF010000331.1:0-4799 GCA_036512025.1 Solirubrobacterales bacterium | reverse complement strand
GGATCCGCCCGCGCGGCAGCCTCCGCGAGCTGGCGCGGATGCGCAAGGTCTTCCCCAGCTGAGCCTGGCCCGGCTACGCCGACACCCGCGCCGCTGGATCCTGGCGGCGCTCGTCCTCGCCGCCCTCATCGCCGTCGGCGCGGTGGCGGCGGTCAGTTGGCACTTCTCCTCGGCGGTGCTGGTCCCCGACCACTCGGACTGGCCGGAGAACGTCACGGTCGAATCGCTCGGCCACGGTCAGGTCGTGCTCTCGCGCTCCGACGACACCATGCGCCCGGGCGTCTATGGCCTCGGCTGGCGGGCGGGGCACGCGATCGCCGGCGAAGTCCTCGACAGCAACGCGAGCTCGGTCACTCGCCGGCTCCGCAGCGTCGACGGCTATCTGGTCCCAGGGACAAAGGTCGCGGTCGAGCCCGATGTCTACGCCACCAACCCAAAGCAGGCGCTGGGACTGCCGTTCACGACCGTCTCGATCGCCGGCGAGCTGGGTCCGATGCCGGCCTGGAAGATCCCCGGGCGCAGCCACACCTGGGCGATCGTCGTCCACGGCATCAACGGCACTCCGCTGGAGGGCCTGCGGATCGCGCCCACCCTCCACCGCGCCGGCCTGCCGGCCCTCCTGATCACCTACCGCGAGGACCTCGGCGCTCCGCCAAGCCCGGACGGCTTTCACCACCAGGGC
This sequence comes from Solirubrobacterales bacterium, assembly GCA_036512025.1. Taxonomy (GTDB): domain Bacteria; phylum Actinomycetota; class Thermoleophilia; order Solirubrobacterales; family 70-9; genus DATCBF01. The sequence goes on along the minus strand of DATCBF010000331.1, from coordinate 4,117 downwards.
CTGACCGAGTGGCGCGACCTCGCCGCCGCCGCCCGCTACGCGTTCGCCCACGGTGCTCGGCGCCTGGTTTTGATCGGCTACTCGATGGGCGGCGCGATCGTGGCTCAGTTCATGGAGCGCTCGCCGTTGGCGGGAAGAGTTACCGGGCTGGTGCTCGACGCCCCGGCCCTCGACTGGAAGGCGATCCTTGAATTCAACGCCACGGAGATGGGCTTTCCCTCCTTCGCCGCGCTCCCGGTCGAGTGGGCGATCGGCGCCCGCACCGACGTCGACTGGGACAGCCTCGACGCCCTCAGGCGCCCCGAAGACTTCCACCTCCCGATCCTGCTCTTCCACGGCACCGACGACGAACTCGTGCCGATCTCGACCAGCGACGAATTCGCCGCCAAGTTGCCGCACTGGGTCACCTACTTCCGCGTGCCCAGGGCCGGCCACACCGAGGCCTGGAACGTAGACCCCCAGCTCTACGACCACCGGCTGCAGGCGTTCCTCGGACAGGTCAGAGCTGAAAGGCGCCGCTAAGAGACAGGCGGGCGCTTGTCGGCCCAGGGCCGCTCAGCCTCGAGCTGCGCGGCGAGAGAGAGCAAGGTCGCCTCGTCGCCGGGACGACCGATGATCTGCACCGCGAGCGGCATGCCGTCGGCGGCAAAGCCGGACGGGACCGACATCGCCGGGTTGCCGAGGTGGTTCCAGGGGATGCAGTATGGATAGAAGCGGCTCATCCCGAGCACGGTGTGCAGCGCACCCCGGCCCTCCCAGCGGCGGATGGGGAGCGCGGTGCCGCCCATCACCGGCGTCATCAGGACGTCGCAGGAATCGAAGATCGCGTTGATCCGGCGAGTGTCGGCCTCACGCCCGCGCAACGCCCGCTCGAAGACGCTGTCGGGGAGACGGCGACCGAGCCTGCCGAAACCCCGGGTGCGTCGTTCGAGGCGCTCTGGATGCGGGACTTCGGCGACGGTGTCGGAGACGCCGCGCAGGAAGCGCGGCGTGATGTTGTTGCCGACCCCGCCCCAGTCTGGATCGCGCTGAGCGACCTCATGTCCGAGCGATCCCAGCAGCTCGGCGGTATCGGCAACGGCGGCCTTGACGACATCGGAGACGGTCGCCGGCGCCGCGGCCCGCGGCGGGACAGTCGACCAGGCGACCCGCAGCTTTCCGGGCGCAGTTTTCGCTGACTCGACAAAGGGTCGCTCGGGCGGCGGCGGCGCCCCGGGCTCCTTCGAGCCACCGGCGGTGACGTCAAGCCAGAGCGCCGTGTCGAGCACGTTGCGGCTGAGGCAGCCGTCGACCGCGAGCCCGTTCCAGCATTCGAGCTCGGGAGCAAGCGAGATCCGTCCGCGCTGCGGCTTCAGGCCGAAGAGCCCGCAGGACGCAGCAGGCAGGCGGATCGACCCGCCGCCGTCTCCGGCCGAGGCGATCGGAACCAGGCCCGCCGCGACAGCGGCAGCGCTGCCCCCACTCGAGCCTGCCGGCGAGCGCTGCGGATCCCATGGGTTGCGAGTGATGCCGTAGGTGGCCGACTCGGTGAAACCGCAGATCGCCAGCTCCGGCAGCAGGGTCAAGCCGACGACTATCGCCCCAGCCTCGCGCAACCGCCGCACCATCTCGCAGTCAGCGTGGGCCGGCTCGGTGTAGGCGTCGGTCCCGTGCGTGTTGACCTCGCCGGCGATGTCGCTTTCGTCCTTGATCGCGATCGGCACCCCGAGCAGGGGGCGATCGTCGCCTCCCTTGAGGCGTGCTTCGGCCTGTTCGGCCTCGAGCAGCGCCCGCTCGGCGAAAACCTTGCGAAACGAGTTCAGCTCTGGGTCGAGCTTCTCGATCCGGCCGAGACAGAGCTGCACCAACTCGGTCGGCGAGACCTCCCCCGCCCGCACCATCTCAGCCTGGCGCGCAGCCCCCGCGAATGCAATCTCTTGATCGGCCACAGAGGCGATCTTATTCCCTGGCCGGCACTGCGACTCCACCCCTTGCCCCGGGGCGGCAGCGTCAGCCCTCGACCGGCTCGGGCTCGGCGGTCGCGCCCTCGAAGCTGAGGTCAGGAAGCGTCCGGTCCAGCCACGAGGGCATCCACCAGTTCCACCTGCCCATCAGCGTCATCGCGGCGGGGACGAGGATCAGCCGCACCAGGGTCGCGTCGAGGGTGATCGCAACCGCGCAGCCGAGGCCGAGCTCCTTGATCGAGGGAACGCCGGTGAGGACGAAGACACCGAAGACACAGGCCATGATCAGCGCCGCCGAGGAGATCGTGCGAGCACTGGAAGAGAGGCCCTCGGCGACGGCGCGGCGATTATCGCCATGGATCATGTATCGCTCCCGCATCCGCGACATCAAGAACACCTCGTAGTCCATCGAGAGGCCGAAGACGACGGCAAAGATCAGCGGCACGTTGATCGTGTCCAGGGCGCCCAGACTTTCGAAGCCGAGCAGGCCGTCGAGCCAGCCCCACTGGAAGACGACGACCAAGACGCCGTAAGCGGCGCCAATCGAGAGCAGGTTCATCACCACCGCCTTCAGCGGCAGCAGCAGTGAACGCAGCATCACCATCAGGACGAGGAAGCTGAGAGCCAGCACGAAGAGGATGATCTTCCACATCGAGCCGCTGATCTGGGCGCGCAGATCGTGGGTGCGGGCGGTCTCGCCGCCGACGGCGACGACCGCGACCCGGCTCAGCTCGGTGCCGGGAACGACCTCGTCACGGAAACGGTCGACCAGAGCCGAGGCGGCATCGGACTCGCTTGGGGCGGTGGGAGTCGCCTGGATCAAGACGCTGCGGGCGGAGAAGGAGGGCGACGCCACCGAGCTGACCCCGGGCTCGCCTTCGACCTTGCTGACGAAGGTGGAGACGGCAGCGCGAGTTGCCGGCTTGGCGGCTTCGGAATCGAAGTTGGCAACGATCTGGACCGGGTCGGTGCCACCGCCGATCTGCTGAGAGGCCAGCTCGTTGCCGACCCTGACGTCGCTGTTCTTCGGGAACTGCCCGAGCGCCGCGGTCCCAGTGGTCAGCGAGAGCACCGGGATCGCAAGGAAGAGCAGGATCGAGGTGACGCCGATCACGGCGAGCCAAGGTCGCGCCATCACCCGAACCGTCCAGCGTTCCCAGAAGGTGCTTCCGCCGTCCTCTCCGCCTCCGGGCGCGGGCTTTGGACGACGGAGGATCTTGTACCTGACGAAGCCCAGGGCGCGAGCAACGACACCCCCGGGCATGACCCGGTCGCCGAGCATCGCGATCAGCGCCGGCAACAGCGTGGTCGCGGTCAGAATCGAGACGGCGACGACCGTCATCGCGCCCAGGGCCATCGAGCGCAGCGCCTGGTTGTCGACCATCCAAAGCCCCGCCAGCGAGATGATCACGGCGAGTCCGGAGAAGGTGACGGCCAGCCCCGAGGTTGCAAGCGCTTCGGCACGCGCCTCGTCCTGGCTCCTGCCGGCTTCGCGCTCCTCGCGGTAGCGGGCGAGGATGAACAACGAGTAGTCGATCGCCACCCCGATCCCGATCATCGAGGCCATGTTGGTGACGAAGACCGAGGTGTCCATCTGCAGCGAGATGAAGTAGATCAGCGCTCCGGTGACGATGACGCTGACGAAACCGAGCGCCAGCGGCAGCGCCGCGGCGGCCAGGGAGCCGAAGATGACCAGCAGGATCAGAGCCACGATCGGGAAGCCGCTCGCCTCCGCCTTGGCCAGGTCCTTCTTGGAGAGCTCCTGCATCCCGGCCCAGATCGTCGGCTGTCCGGCCAGATACGGGGTCACCCCGTTCCGCTCGGTCCCGGGATCGAGGCCCCCGCGCAGGGTGGAGGCTGAGTCGATCAGCTTGTCGGAGGACTCTTCGCTGCGCAGCGGCAGCAGCGCGGTGCCTTTCCGGCGCAGCTGAGCCTCTGCCTGCCGCGCGACCGCCGGGGAGAGGGTGACCTCCTTGACCTTGGCGACTTCGCGTTGGACCCGGGCCACCGCGGCGGCGGCCTGGGAGGCAGTGGCGCCGGCGGGCGCCCGCAGGACCACGGCGATTCCGTCGGCATCGGCGCCGAAGTCCCGCTGCAGCGAGTCGGTGACCGATTTCGACTGGCTCCCAGGAACGTCGAAGCCGCCACCCGTGAGGTGGTCGGTCTGGTGCGAG
>DATCBF010000330.1:0-8312 GCA_036512025.1 Solirubrobacterales bacterium | reverse complement strand
TGTCGTAGGCGGGGATCATCTCTCGGCACGCCCAGTCGCGGACCTCGTTGCGGGCGGCGTTGCCCGCCTCGGAGGCGAGCTGGCAGTCCTCGACCGCGACGATCCGGTCCCAGCGGCCGCGGGCGTGGAAGCCCAGCGTCGGCTGGTCGTCGTGCTCGCCGAAGGAGTACTCGAGCTTGTTGCGGTAGCGCCACTGTTCGATTGCCGGCTCGATCTGCTCCAGCTCGAAGCCGTCGAGGCCGCCGATCCGGCGCAGGGCGTCGTCGACCTGTTCCTGCTTGCCGGCGATCTGCGCCTCATAGGGCAGCCCCTGCCAAGGGGCGCCAGGACAGGGCTCGCCGCCGTGCACGCAGCAGTCTGCAACGCGGTCGGCGCCGGGGCTGAGCAGCTCGACCGCTCGCGCCTCGGCGAAGTTGCGCTTGGCTTTGGTCACCTCTACCCGGACCCGGTCGCCCGGCAGCGCCCCCTCGACGAAGACGACGTAGCCGTCGGTTCGGGCGACCCCGCGACCGCCGAAGGCGAGCGAGGAGACCTCGACCTCGAGCTGCTCGCCTTTGCGCTTGCGGGCCGCCGGCTTCTCACCGGTGGCCTGGGTCACTAGCTCAGCTTCTTGCGGGCGCGGCGCGCTGCCTGGGTCGCCTGTTTGCGGACCGGCTCGGCCCGTCCACCGACCTCTTTGCGAGCCTGTTTAATCACGCGCTCCAGCTCCTTCAGCAGCCCGTCGGTGTGGCGGCGGCCACGGTTGACCAGGTCGGAGAGCATCTTCTCGGCGTCGCCGCGGGTCATGCGACCGCGCTTGACGGCGTCGTCGACGACCTCCTGCAGGCGGTCGCGGCTGAGGGTGACGCTGCGCTCGAGGCTCTCGCGGAACTGCTCGACGCTCTTGTCGAGCCCGTTGGCGCGGGGGCTGCTTTTGGCGCCGGCTTTTTTGCCGGTGGATTTTTTAGCGGTTTTTGCTTTTTTGGCCGGTTTCGCTTTTTTGCTGCTCGTGCTCTTTTTTTTGTCGTCTGCTTTTTTCGCAGCCATCGTTCGTTGCCTCCTGAGAAGTTTTTGCGCTGTGTGGGGACTTGACTATCTCATCCCCGCAATGGCGGGGAGGCGAAACATCGCTTCGATCGGGGCATGATCGGAAAGTCGCAGCGCTCGCCCGCCCTGGGGAACCTCGCGACGCTTGGCCGGCCAGGGCGCCGGTGGCGCCACCGGCTCGAGCCCGCGGGCGAGTAGGTGGTCGATCGCGCGTGGGCCCGTCGTCGGCGTCGAGAGGCCGAAGCGCTGCGCCAGCTCCGCGAAGACGCCGGGGGTCTCGGCGGGGCGGAGGTTGAGGTCACCCCCGAAGAGAAGCGGCGCCTCGCCTGCCCAGTCGGTGGCTGCGCGGGCGGCGAGCAGCACGTCCTCGACGGTGAGGTCGGGGATGTCGTTGGTCGCGTGCAGGTTGGCGACGCAGGTCCCCGCCTCGGTGCGGGTGAAGGCCATCGCCCGCCGCTCCGGCTTGCCTTCGTGGATCGCCAGCTCGCGCCGCTCGACAATTGCGCCGAGGGCCCCATCACGGCGCACCAGGGTCAGGTTGGAGCCTCCCTCGCCGGAGGCGATCAGGTCGGGGTTGATCCGGGCCGCTGCCGCCCGCAGGGCGCCGAGCGAGTTGCGTGAGGTCAGGACCAGGTGGCTGTCGGCGCCGCAGGCCTCGGCCAGCATCGCCGCGAAGCGGGGCGGGCACTCCTGCAGCAGTGCCACATCCCAGCCGGCGCCGGCCAGCATCGCCGCGAACTCATCGCTCAGGCCGCGGTTGACCTGGACGTGGGTAGCGTTTGCCTCGCTGGTTCGCAGCAGCCGTGAGCGGCAGGTGAACAGGGCCGGATCGGGCGGGGAATCGCGCCCGTGGAAGAGGTTCCAACCGATGGCAGTGAAGTCCACAGGCTTAGTATCAAGCGCTTGAAGCAGGATTTCCTCACAGGCGAAGAGCTGGGCGCGTTCGAGCTGGGCAAGCTGCTCGACCGGGCGCTACAGCTCAAACAGGGCCGGCGCCAGGGTGTCGGCGCCGAGGCCCTGGCGCAGCGCAGCGTCGGGCTCGTCTTCGAGAAGCCCTCGACCCGGACCCGCATCTCCTTCGAGGTCGGGGTCGCCGAGCTGGGAGCGACCCCGCTTGTGCTGCGCGGCGAGGAGCTGCAGCTCTCCCGTGGCGAGTCGGTCGGCGACACGGCGCGGGTGCTCTCGCGCTACCTCGACGCGATCGCGATCCGCTCCGGCTCCCACGAGGCAGTTGTCGAGCTGGCCCGCGAGGCCGACGTGCCCGTGGTCAACGCCCTCACCCCCCTCCATCATCCCTGCCAGGCGCTGGCCGATCTGCTGACCATGCGCGAGCGCTTCGGCGACCTGCGTGGCCTGCGGCTGGCCTACGTCGGGGACGGCAACAACGTTGCCCGCTCGCTGGCGATCGCCGGGGAGCTGGTCGGGATGGAAGTCGTGATCGCGGCACCGTCCGGCTACCAGCTCGAGCAGGGTCACGGCGCCAAGTTGACCGATGACCCGCGGGCCGCCGCCGACGGCGCCGATGCGCTCTACACCGACGTCTGGGTCAGCATGGGCGACGAGGCCGACGCCGATCGGCGTCGCGCCGATCTCGCTCCCTTCCGGATCGATGCCGACCTTCTCTCGGGAGCCAAAGACGGCGCCGTCGTCCTCCACTGCCTACCCGCCCACCCGGGCGAGGAGATCACGGCTGAGGTGCTCTACGGCCCCCGCTCCGCTGTCTGGGATCAGGCGGAGAACCGCCTCCACACGCAGAAGGCGCTGCTGGAGAAGCTGGTCGCCGCGGATTAGCGGCGCTGTTGCGGCATGTACCCGGAGATCCACATCGGCCCAGCGACCTTTCAGACTTTCGGTCTGATGTTCGCGTTGGCTTTCCTCGCCGCCGGGGCGCTGATCGCCAGGCGTTTCAAGGAGATCGGCAAGCCCACCGACTGGGCCTACGAGATGGGGTTCGCGGCGCTGATCGGCGGCATCGTCGGCTCGCGGGTCTACTTCGTCGTCCAGAACTACGACAGCGTCAAGCACGATCTGCTCGGCACCCTGTTCTCTGGCTCCGGCCTTGTCTGGTACGGCGGCGCTCTCGGCGGCGCTCTCGCGGTCGTGCTCTGGGCCTGGTTCCGCAAGTTCCTCGGCCTCGCCCTGCTCGACGTGGCTGCTCCGGCCCTGGCGCTGGGCTACGCGATCGGCCGCTGCGGCTGCCAGCTCTCCGGCGACGGCGACTACGGCAAAGCCTGGAACGGGCCCTGGGCGATGGCCTATCCCAACGGCACCGTGCCGACAGATCAGACGGTCCACCCGACGCCGATCTACGAGACGCTGGCAATGGGCTTGGGCGCCTGGTTTCTCTGGCAGCTCCGCGATCGCGTGCGTGCGGGCGTCCTCTTCGCGATCTACCTCCTCTACGCCGGTGCCGAGCGCTTTCTGGTCGAGTTCCTCCGCCGCAACAGCGATGTCGCGCTGGGGCTGACTGCCGCACAGTGGGAGAGCTTTGGGATGATGGTCGCCGGCGCGGTCTGGATTGGCGTCGTCAAGCGTCGTCACGGCACTCTTGCCCGCGCCGACGCTGCGCTCGCGGCCGGGCCGCAGGCGGTTTCTTGATTCAAGTCTTGTTGTTACCATCGAACAAAGAATTTAAAGTGGTTAATCCAAGGAGGCGTAGTCGTGGCAGCGGTAGAGGTTGAGAGCGAGGGAGAGCCGTCGGTGATGACGGTAAGCGCAGTGCGGAAGGCGGCTGAGGGGGCGATCGCCGCGGCCGGCTGCGAGGAGCCGAAAGCCGACGCCGACGCGCTCGTCGCCGACGCGCTGGGGCTCAATCTCGCTGAACTGGACGCCGGTGGCGACGACGAGATCTCGCTCGAGGCGTCGCGCGCGATTGACGAGCGCGTCCAGCGCCGCGTCGATCGCGCGCCGATGGCCTACATCCTCGGCCGCTCGACCTTCCGCGATATCGAGCTGGTAATCGACGAGCGGGTGCTGATCCCCCGCCGCGAGACCGGGTTGTTGGTTGAGGTCGCCGCCGAGCTGCCCGAGGGCGCGCGCGTGCACGAGGTCGGCACGGGCTCGGGCGCCGTCGCCCTGGCTCTGCTTAAAGAGCGGCCGGACCTGCGGGTCACCGCCTCTGACCTCTCGCCCGAAGCGGTCGAGTCCGCTCGCGAGAACGCCGAGCGGCTGGGCCTGCCACTCGAGGTGACGGTGGCCGAAGGGCTGCCGGACTCACTCGATGGTGAGGTCGACCTTGTCCTCGCCAACCTCCCCTACGTGACCGAGGTAACGATCGACGAGCGCTCGCCCGAGATCAAGGCCGAGCCTAAGATCGCTGTCACCGGCGCCTGCGGCGAGGACGGCCTCGGCGTGATTCGCGGCCTGATCGAACAGACGCCGTCGGGCCAGCGGATGGCGATGGAGCACGACACTCACCACGGCCCCGTGATGCGGGAGCTGCTGAGCGATGCGACTACGATGCGGGACTACATGGGTGGCGAGCGGGTAACTGTCGGCACCGCGCGATGAGCGCGGTTTCAGCGTGAAGCAACGCGATGAGTGACGTGCCCGATTCGCCCGCGCCGGCGGAGCCTTCGCCTGGCTCGACGGAGGCAGAGCGCCTCGCCAAGGTCGAGCGGTTGCGGGCCGAAGGGGTCGACCCCTTCCCCCGCGCCTTTCTCGACCGGACCAAGATCGAGGCGATCCACGCCGCCCACGATCCCGGCGAGCTGGGGGAGGGCGAGCACCCCGAGTTCTCATACCGGATCGCCGGCAGGCTGACCAACCGCCGCGGTCACGGCAAGACGACCTTCTTCGACGTCCGCGACCTCTCCGGCTCGATCCAGGCTTACGCCCGCCTCGACGCTCTCGGCGAGGAGGCCTACGGGCGGATCATGGATCTCGACATCGGCGACCAGGTCGGGGTCGAGGGAGACCTCTACGTGACCAAGCGCGGGCAGCTCGCCCTCGGCGTGCGCGAGTGCACGCTGCTGGCCAAGGCGCTGCTCGACCCCCCCGACCTTTTCCACGGCGTCTCCGACGTCGAGACCCGCTACCGCCAGCGCGAACTCGACCTGATGGCGAACGAGCGCTCGCGCGAGGTCTTCAAGACCCGGGCCAAGATGCTGACCGCGATCCGCGATCACATGAACGCGAACGACTTCATCGAGCTGGAAACGCCGATCTTGCAGCGGCTGACCGGTGGCGCCGCGGCGCGGCCGTTCAAAACGCATCACAACGCGCTGGACCGCGATCTCTTCCTGCGCACCGCGACCGAGCTCTACCTGAAGCGGGTGATCGTCGGCGGCTTCGAGAACGTCTACGAGCTCGGGCGCTTCTTCCGCAACGAGGGGATGTCGCCCCAGCACAACCCCGAGTTCACGATGATGGAGTGGTTCAACAGCGGCGTCGACTATCGCGGCGTCATGGACTTCGCCGAGACGATGGTCTCCAGCGTCGTCGAGCGCGTGCTCGGCACGACCAAGGTGCAGCGCGACGGCGAGACGATCGACTTCGCGCCGCCCTGGCCGCGGATCCCGATCCGCGACGCGATTCTCGAGGAGACCGGGGTCGACATCGTCAAGGCGAGCCGTGACGAGCTGGCCGAGCTGGCCGGCGACGATGCCGCCCCCGACGACGACTGGGCCGGCCTCGTCGACACCCTGCAGGGCAAGCTGATCGAGCCGAAGCTGATCCAGCCCACCTTCCTCACCCACCTGCCGCTCGCGATCTGGCCGCTGGTCAAGCCCAACCCCGAGTTCCCGGAGCTGCTGGCCGACTCCTTCGACGGGATCGTCGGCGGGATGGAGATCGTCGGCGGCGGCACCGACGTCAACGACCCGGTCGAACAGCGTCGCCATTTCGTCGAACAGCGCGAACGTCAGGAAAAGGGCGCCGAGGACGATCCCCATCCCCACGACGAAGAGTTCGTTCGAGCGCTCGAATACGGGATGTTGATCGCCAGCGGCTGCGGCCTCGGAGTCGACCGCCTGATGATGCTGATCACCGACTCAAAGACTCTGCGCGACGTCATCCTCTTCCCCTCAATGCGAGAGCGCCAGGGGCCGTAGGCCGCGGCGCGAGGCCGCACCGTCGGCTGCGCGCCGTGCGGAGCACTGTCGCTTCGCCGCCGGCACGCCCTCGCTTGGCCCTACGGCCCCTGGGTCAGAATGCCGAGCGGAGTAGGCCGCCGTCTATTGGGATCACGGTGCCGGTGATGTAGGCGGCTCGGTTGGAACAGAGGAAGGCGACGAGATCGCCGTACTCCTCTGGCAGGCCCAGGCGGCCGGCCGGGATTTCGGTCTTCGCGGCCTCTTCCGCGCCTTCGAGCGAGCCGGTTGCATCCGCCAGCCGCTCGGTGCCGAAGCGCCCGGTGGCGACCGTGTTGACGGTGACCCCGTCGCTTGCGACCTCGCGCGAGAGCGTCTTCAGGAAGCCGATTGCCGCCATCCGGTGCGAGTTGGAGAGGTTGAGGTAGGGGATCGGCTCCTGGGTCGAGGTGGAGCCGACGTTGACGATCCGCCCCCAGCCACGCTCGCGCATTCCCGACAGGACAGCGCCGGCCAGCACCCGTGGGGCCAGGACCAGCGAGCGGTAGGCCCGCTCCCACTCGTCCAGCTCATGGTCGAGAGCGCCGCCGAACGGAGGCCCGCCGGTGTTGGCGACGAGGATGTCGATCGGGCCGAGCGCGGCCTCGACCTCGGCGGGGAGGGCCGCGATCCGGTCGAGGTCGGAGGCGTCGGCGGCGAACGTCTTGACCTCGCCGTCGATCTTCGCGGCCGCCTCGTCGAGTCGCTGCGTCGAGCGGCTGGAGATAGCGACCCTGGCGCCTTCGCGGGCAAGCGCCTCGGCGATCGCGGCGCCGATTCCGCGGCTGGCCCCCATCACCAGCGCGACGCGGCCGGAAAGCCCTAGCTCCATGCCGCGACCTCCGGTCTGGCGCACCAGGCCGCAAGCAGGCCGACGGCAACCACTGCGCCGAGCCAGTGGACTCCGACCACAACCGCGAGCAGGCTTACCAGCCCGGCCAGCACCGCGCCGATCATGGTCGGCGCCACTGCCAGCCCGACAATTCGAGCCGTGAGCCGGGCGCAGAGCAGCCAGGCAGCCGGTCCCGCGATCCATCCCCAGTCGACGAAGAACTGGTGCGAGAAGACGATCGCCAGTGCCACCGAGAGCACGGCGACCGCGACAAGCTGCACCAGCGCCACCCGCCAGAAGACTTCGAATCTCACGCCGTGGATTCTCGCAGCCGGGCCAGAGTTGTCCCGATTCGGGTCTCACCCCGCCTCTAGGCTTGCCGCATGAAGACCTCAGCCCTCACCACACAGATCCGGACCTCGATTGTCTTGCTCGCCGCCGTCCTCGTCACGGTCGCGGCAGTTGCGACCCCCGCTCAGGCCGCCTTCCCCGGCACACCGGGCCCAATCGCCTACTCGCACGGGTTCGCGAGCGAAACCGAAGACACGGGCGGCATCTTTGCCCACGGCCCGAAACGGAGCCAGGCGGCTCGCCCCTTGACCAGCGACGGCGATGATGGCACTCCCTCCTACTCGGCGAACGGGCGGATGATCGCCTTTTCCAGCAACCGCGACGCAGGCTTGCCGAACGGCAACTTCCACATCTATGTGATGAGCTCCGACGGCAGCGGAGTGAGGGCGCTTACCAGCGACGAAAGCCGCGATTTCGATCCCTCGTTCTCACCGGACGGGCGCCAGGTCGTCTTCGATCGCATCGTTGGATCGGGCCGCCTGCGTCTCTTCATCGTCAATGTCGACGGCAGCGGCCTGCGCCAGTTGACCGAAGGCCCCTACAACGACTATGAACCCACCTTTTCGCCGAGCGGCAGGTGGATCGCCTTCACCAGCAACCGCGACCACGATGTCAGGACCGACCGCAGCGACATCTTCTCGATGCGTCCCGACGGCTCACACCTGCGAGTTTTGATCGACGGCCCTCGCAACGAGTCCGAACCCGACATCTCACCCGACGGCCGCAGCATCGCCTTCACCAGCAGCCGCGAACACGGGCCGAACATCTACGTGGCCAACGCGGCGGGTGGGCAGGTGCGGGCGCTGACACACAGTCGCCACGATTGCTTCCGCAGCGTGTGTTACCTCAGCCCCGCCTGGGCGCCGGACGGCAAGCACATCGCCTTCATCAGCTCCGGCCGCTACAGCTCGGATCTGGAGGTCATGCGTCCCGACGGCTCGCACCGCACCACCTTCGCCGAGGCCGGCACCGAAGAAGAAGGCTACGGCTCCTCGATCGGCGCTCCCACCTGGGGATCCCGGCCGCGCTGACCG
>DATCBF010000329.1:0-14948 GCA_036512025.1 Solirubrobacterales bacterium | reverse complement strand
GCGATCGGCACCCTCTTGGTTTATCCGCTGGCCGAAGTCGCGCCCGTCGTCTCGCTCGGGATCGTCTACCTGCCGGGGGTCCTGCTCGTCGCCGTGCTCTGGGGCTGGGGTTGGGGGCTGTTCACAACCGTCGCCAGCGTCGCCGCCTTCAACTGGTTCCACATCGAGCCGCTGGGCCAGTTCACCGTGGCCGAGGACCGCGACCTCGTCGCCATCGCCGTCTTCGGCGTCGTCGCCTTCGTCGCCAGCACCCTGGCCGAGGTGGCGCGCTCGCGCACCGAGGAGGCCGAGCGCGGCCGCGAGCGCGCCGACCTGGCCCTGGCCGAGCTGGCGGCGCTGTCGGCCGAGCGCGACCGGATGCAGGCCGAGATGGTCGAGGCCGAGGCGCTGCGCCGCAGCGACGAGCTCAAGACCTCGCTGCTGCGGTCGGTCTCCCACGACCTCCGCACCCCCCTGACCTCGATGATCGCCGCCGGCTCGGCGCTCAGCTCGGAGACCCTGACCGGGCCCGAGCGGGCGGAGCTGAGCGATGCGGTCGTCGACGAGGGCAGCCGGCTCTCGCGCCTGGTCGAGAACCTGCTCGACATCTCCAGCCTCGAGACGGGCGGAGCGGAGCCGCGCCGGGAGCCGGTCGACCTCAGCGAGGTGCTGGAGGCGGCGCGCGACTCGATCGGCGCCGATCGCGAGGTGGTGCGGGTCAGCGCCGCTCCCGACCTCCCGACCCTGAGAGCCGATGCGACCCAGCTCGAACGCGCCTTCGCCAACCTCTTCGAGAACGCGATCCGCCACGGCCACGGCCGTCCCGTCCTGGTCCGTTCCCGCCTCGTCGGGCCGCGGCTGGTGGTTCGCGTCGTCGACCAGGGCCCCGGCATCTCCCACGCCGATCTGACCCGCATCTTCGAGCCCTTCTACCGCGGCGCCGCGGCGGGCAACCACTCCGGCTCCGGCCTCGGCCTGGCGATCGCGAAGGGCTTCGTCGAGGCCAATCGCGGTGAGATCACGGTCGAGTCGCTGGCCGGCCAGGGCACCACTTTCGTCGTCTCGTTCCCCGGCGGCAGCGAGGGGGCGGGATGACGGGCGCCGCCCGCATTCTGGTCTGCGACGACGAGCCGCAGATCCTCCGCGCCCTGCGGGTGATCCTGCGCGACGCCGGCTACGAGGCGGTCGAGGCGAGCAACGGCGAAGAGGCGCTCGACCGCGCCGCCGTCAAACCGCCGGACGCGGCAATCCTCGACCTGGTCTTGCCCGACATCGACGGGGTCGAGGTGACCAAGCGGCTGCGCGAGTGGAGCCAGATGCCGATCATCGTCCTCTCCGCGGTGGGCGAGGAGGAGGAGAAGGTGAGGGCGCTCGCCGCCGGCGCCGACGACTACGTGACCAAGCCCTTCGGCCCGCCGGAGCTGGTCGCCCGGCTGGAGGCGGTCCTGCGCCGGGCCAAGTCGGAGGCGGTCGAGCCGCTGATCGAGGCCGAGGGCCTTGAGGTCGACCTCGCCGCCCGCGCCGTGCGCCGCGACGGCGAGCCGGTCCACCTGACGCCGACCGAGTTCGAGTTGCTGCGGGTCCTGGCTCGCAACCGCGGCCGCCTGATGACCCATCGCGCCCTCCTGGTCGAGGTCTGGGGCGTCGAGTACGAAGACGACTTCCAGGTCCTGCGCGCCCACATCGCCAACCTGCGCCGAAAGATCGAGCCCGCCGACGGCCCCCGCTACATCCGCACCGATCCCGGCGTCGGCTACCGCTTCGCGGCCTGACAGGTCTTCACGAAATCTGTATGCGGCGGCCTCGTAAATTCATGCGGCCTTGACGGGGCCCGGCGCATGATCGATTCGTGCTCGTTTTCGCCGACATCTTTCCCGGGGGCGGCAGCCCCGTAGCCGATGTCTTTGCGGTCGCGATAGCCCTGGCGGTCTTCGCCCTCCTCTACTGGGCGATCGACCTGATCGACCGAATATGAGCGTCTCCGACCTCTTCGGCCTGGTCGTCTCGGCCTTGGTCTGCGTCTACCTCGTCTACGCGCTGCTGCGGGGAGAGAAGCTCTAGATGCTCCAGGGCTGGGTCCAGATCGCAGTCTTCGTCACCGTCCTGGTCGCGCTGGTCAAACCGGTCGGCGCCTACATGGCGCGGGTCTTCACCAACCAGCGCGTCTTCCTCACCCCCGTCGTCGGGCCAATCGAGCGCCTCACCTACCGGGTGTTGCGCGTGCGGCCCGACGAGGAGGGCCAGGATTGGAAGGCCTACGCGCGCAGCGTCATCGTCTTCTCGCTCTTCTCCTGGCTGGCGCTGTACTTGATCCTGCGCACCCAGGGAGTACAGCCCCTCAACCCCGAAGGGTTCCACTCGGGACCCTGGGACCTCAGCTTCAACACCGCCTCCTCCTTCGTCACCAACACCAATTGGCAGTACTACGGTGGCGAAACGACGCTCACCTACTTCGCCCAGATGGCGGGGCTGACCGTCCAGAATTTTGTTTCGGCGGGCGTCGGCATCGTCGTCGTCATTGCCCTGATCCGCGGCATCGTCGCCAGGTCCGGACGCGAGCTCGGCAACTTCTGGCAGGACCTGGTCCGCACCCTCCTCTACATCCTGGTCCCGATCTCGATCGTCGGCGCCCTCTTCCTCGTCTCCCAGGGGGTGATCCAGAACCTCGACCACTCCTCGGTGATCCACACGCTGACGGGCGGCAGGCAGATCCTTGGCCAGGGCCCGGTCGCCTCGCAGGAGGCGATCAAGGAGCTGGGAACCAACGGCGGCGGCTTCTTCAACGTCAACTCCGCCTTTCCCTTCGAGAACTCCAGCGGCCTCACCAACTTCTTCGAGATGCTGCTGATCCTGGTCATCCCGGCGAGCCTCACCTACACCTACGGCCGCATGGTCGGCAGCCAGCGCCAGGGCTGGGCGATCTTCTCGGCGATGTTCGTCCTCTTCATCGCCGGCGTCGCCGTCGTCTACATGGCCGAGCAGCACGGCACTGTCGCCCAGCACGCAGCGGGCCTGCATACCCATGCCTTCCACGGCTCAACCGGTGGCAACATGGAGGGCAAGGAGCAGCGCTTCGGCATTGCCGGCTCCTCGCTGTGGACGGCGGTCACCACCGTCACCTCCTGCGGCGCCGTCAACGCCGCCTTCGAGTCGCTGACCGGGCTCGGCCAGGCCGTGCCGTTCGCCAACCTGAGCTTCAGCGAGGTGGTCTTCGGCGGCGTCGGCACCGGCCTCTACTCGATGCTGCTCTACGTCCTGCTCGCCGTCTTCATCGGTGGCCTGATGGTCGGCCGCACCCCGGAGTACCTCGGTAAGAAGATCCAGGCGCGTGAGATCAAGCTGGTCTCACTCGGCGTCCTGGTGACGCCGCTGGCGGTGCTGCTCTCCTCCGGTATCGCCTCGGCGACCGAGCTCGGCAAACGCTCGATCTATGCCGGCATCAACCCCCAGGGCTTCTCGGAGACCCTCTACGCCTACCTCTCGCAGGCCAACAACAACGGCTCCGCCCTCGCCGGCTACACCGGCTTCATCCAGCCCAAAGCGCCCGGCAACGTCGGCGCTTACGGGATCAGCTTCGCCGACCTGCTTGGCGGCGTGGTCATGATCGGCGCCCGCTTCCTGCCGATCCTCTTCGTCCTCGCCGTCGCCGGCTCGCTCGCCGGCAAGAAGGTCTCGCCGGCCGGCCTCGGGACGATGCGCACCGACAACCCGACCTTCGTCTTCCTCCTGATCGGCATCGTGATCCTGGTCGGCGCCCTCACCTTCTTCCCCGCGCTTCTGCTCGGACCGATCGTCCAGAGCCTGACCACGAGGTTGTTCTAGATGCGCAAGGACCTGCTCACCGGGCTGATCGCGATCATCGTGATGACGGTCTTCCTCGGCCTCGTCTATCCGCTGGCGGTAGCCGGCATCTCCCAGGTCGTCTTTCCGGGGGCCGCCGACGGATCCAAGGTCAGCTTCAACGGCAAGGTCGTCGGCTCCAGCCTGATCGGCCAGTCCTTCTCAAAGCCGGTGACCGGCAAGGACGGCAAACCGGTGCTCGACGAAGAAGGGGAAGAAACGCTGGCCCCGGACAAGGCCTACTTCCAGCCCCGACCGTCGGCGACCGGCTACTCGGGCAACGTCACCTATTTCGGCAACGCCGGTCCCAACAGCGCTGAAGCGCGCGATGAAGTCCGCGAATACATGAAGGCCTATCTGCGCCTCGAGAAACCCTTCGACAGGTCGCTGACCAGCGAAGACATCCCGGTCGACGCGGTCACCCAGTCGGCCTCCGGGGTCGACCCCCACATTTCCCAGGCCAACGCGCGGATCCAGGCGCACCGGATCGCGGCGGTGCGGAACCTCCCGCTCTCGCAGGTCGAAGACCTGATTTCCGCCCACACCGCCGGGCGCGGCCTCGGCCTGTTTGGTGAGCCCGGCGTCAACGTCCTCGAACTGAACATCGCCCTCGACAAGGAAGCGCCGAACAAATGACCTCCGAAACTCAGGCCCGTTCCCTCTTTGACCCGGAGATCCTGCGCCCGGCGCTGTGGGAGTCGGTGCGCAAGCTCGACCCCCGCGTCCAGGTCCGCAACCCGGTCATGTTCGTGGTCGAGATCGGCGCCCTGATCACGACCGTCGCCTGGCTGATTCAGCTCTTCGGCGGCAGCTCCCTCGGCGGCGGCCATGAGCCCTCCTGGTTCACCTTCAGCGTCACCGTCTGGCTCTGGCTGACGGTCGTCTTCGCCAACCTCGCCGAGGCGCTGGCGGAGGGGCGCGGGCGGGCCCAGGCGGCGAGCCTCCGCGCGATGCGCACCGAGGCGACCGCGAAGATGCGCGACGGCAGCGAGAAGTCTGCTGCCGAACTCGTCCGCGGCGACATCGTCGTCGTCGAGGCGGGCGAGGGCATCCCCGGCGACGGCACCGTGATCGAGGGCATCGCCTCGGTCGACGAGTCGGCGATCACCGGCGAGTCGGCGCCGGTGATTCGCGAGGCAGGCGGTGATCGCAGCGCCGTCACCGGCGGCACCAAGGTGCTCTCGGACCGGATCGTGGTCGAGATCACCCAGGAACCGGGAAAGTCCTTCCTCGACCGCATGATTGCCCTGGTCGAGGGCGCCTCGCGGCGCAAGACGCCGAACGAGATCGCCCTCGGGATCCTTCTGGCCGCCCTGACCCTGATCTTCGTCATCGTCGTCGTCTCGCTGCGGCCATTCGCGATATTCGCCGGCACCGAACTCTCCGAGACGACGCTGATCGCCCTCCTCGTCGCCCTGATCCCGACCACGATCGGGGCCCTGCTCTCGGCGATCGGCATCGCCGGCATGGACCGCCTCGTCCGCCGTAACGTGCTCGCCCTCTCCGGTCGCGCGGTCGAGGCTTCCGGCGACTGCGACGTGCTGCTGCTCGACAAGACCGGGACGATCACCCTCGGCAACCGCGAGGCGACGGAATTCGTGCCGATGCCGGGCGTCACCGAGGTGGAGCTGGCCGAGGCGGCGCAGATGTCCTCGCTCGCCGACGAGACCCCGGAGGGCCGCTCGATCGTCGTCCTCGCCAAGGGCTTCGGCATCCGCGAGCATGACTTCGCCGGCCACGAGCCGACCTTCGTCCCCTTCACGGCTCAGACCAGAATGAGCGGCGTCGACTTCAACGGCACCCGCCTGCGCAAGGGGGCCGGCGACTCCATTGAAGCTTGGGTCAGCGAGGAGGGGGGCAGGGCTCCCGCTGAGTTGAAAGCGCAGCTCGATCGGATCGGCCGCGAGGGCGGGACGCCACTGGCCGTCGCCCGCAACGAGCGAGTGCTCGGCGTCGTCTACCTCAAAGACATCGTCAAGGAAGGCATGAGGGCCCGCTTCGACCAGCTGCGGGCGATGGGCATCCGCACGATCATGGTCACCGGCGACAACAAACTGACCGCGGCGAAGATCGCCGAGGAGGCCGGTGTCGACGACTTCCTCGCCGAAGCGACCCCGGAGCGAAAGCTGGAGCTGATCAAGGAGCAGCAGGCCGACGGCCGCCTGATCGCGATGACCGGCGACGGCACCAACGACGCTCCGGCCCTGGCTCAGGCCGACGTCGGCGTCGCCATGAACACCGGCACCCAGGCGGCGCGCGAGGCCGGCAACATGGTCGACCTCGACTCCAACCCGACGAAGCTGATCGAGATCGTCGAGGTCGGCAAGCAGCTGCTGATCACCCGTGGCGCCCTCACCACCTTCTCGATCGCCAACGACGTCGCCAAGTACTTTGCGATCCTGCCGGCGATGTTTGTAACCACTTGGGCTGCGGCCGGCGAAAAGGGCCCCCTCGACGCGCTCAACGTCATGTCGCTGGGAACGCCGCAGTCGGCGATCCTCTCGGCGGTGATCTTCAACGCCCTGATCATCCCGCTGCTGATCCCACTCTCTCTGCGCGGTGTCCGCTACCGGCCGATCGGCGCCACTGGCCTGCTGCGCCGCAACATGCTGATCTACGGCCTCGGTGGCCTGCTCGTCCCCTTCATCGGGATCAAGGCGATCGACCTCGTCGTCCACAACCTGCTCGGGGCCTGAGTGGCGGGGCCGACCACTCTCGGCCGCTACAAGATCTTCCTCGGCATGGCGGCCGGGGTCGGCAAGACCTACCGCATGTTGCAGGAGGGCAAGGCCGAGGTCGGCGCCGGTCGTGATGTGGTGATCGGCTACCTCGAGCCGCACGAACGCGAGGAGACGACCGATCAGGCCCGTGGGCTGGAGGCGGTTCCCCGTCGCCAGGTCGCGATCCGCGACGTGGCGGTCGAAGAGATGGATCTGCCGGCGTTGCTCGCTCGCGATCCGGACCTGGCGCTGATCGACGAGCTCGCCCACACCAACGCCGCCGGCCTCGAGCATGAGAAGCGCTACGAGGACATCGCCGACGTGCTCGAAGCCGGGATCGACGTCTTCTCCACCGTCAACGTTCAGCACCTGGAGTCGCTCAACGACCAGGTCGCCGAGCTGACCGGTGTGCGGGTGCGGGAGACCGTGCCCGATTCGGTGCTGGGGTCAGCCGATGAGGTGGTGCTGATCGACCTCACCCCCGAGGCGCTGATCGCCCGTCTGCGGGCGGGAAAGATCTACCCGAGCGAGAACATCGACGCGGCTCTCAATAACTTCTTCCGGATTGAGAACCTCGCCGCCCTGCGCGAGGTCAGCCTGCGCCAGGTGGCCGAGGACGTCGAGTCCAAGCGGCTCGTCTTCAGCCAGGGCGAGACGCTCGGGACGCGCGAGGAGGAGCGAGTCTCCGCCGATGCGCCGAGGGCCGTCGGCGAGCGCCTGCTCGCCCTGATTCGCCCCCAGCCCAGCTCGCAGCGGCTGGTCCGCCGCGCCTGGCGCTCGGCTCAGCGGCTTGGCACCGATCTCGACCTGCTCTGGGTGAAGCCGCCGGGTAAACCGATCGAAGGCGAGCAGGAGCGCCAGGTCACGGCGCTGCGCCAGCTTGCCTCGGTGCTGGGTGCGACGCTGCTGATCGAGGAGCACGACGACCTGGTCGCGGCCGTGTCGCGGGTGGTCCGCGAGCGCGGCTCCACCTACATCATGGTTGGCGAGGCCGACCCTCCTCGCGGCTTCGCCCGTCTGCGCGAGCCCCTCCCGCAGCGACTGATGCGGGCGACGCCGCCCGGCGTGGACGTTCGCATTGTCGCCCACCGCGGACTAAGGGATGGCGGGCAGTGATCGAGCACGTGCTCGTTGGCGTCGCGCTGATCAGCGGTCTCGGCGGCGGCTATCTGATCGCTCGCTCGGGCCTGCGGGGCCGCCGCTCCGACCGGCCCGACGCTGTCCACCAGATCCTCCTGCCGTTCACCGGCGCCGAGGTCTCTCGGCGGGCGCTCGACGCAGCGTTGCGCCTGGCCCGGGCCGAGGACGCCACCCTGATGCCTGCCTACCTGGCCCAGGTTCCGAAGAGCCTGCCGCTGGAGTGCGCGATTCCGAACGAGGCGAGGCGGGCGATGCCAATGCTGGAGGCGATTGAACAGCGAGCGAGCGCCCAGGGCGTGAGTGTCGATGCTCGCATCGAGCGCGGGCGCTCCTACCGCCACGCGCTGGATCGCCTGCTCGAGCGAGAGACCTTCGACCGCGTCGTCGTGCCGGCGAGCGCGTCGGGGGCGACCGGCTTCTCTGGCGACGATCTCGTCTGGCTGCTGCAGAAGGCTCCCGCCGAGGTGCTGATCCTGCGGCCGGGCCCAGGGGACCGGCGGGTGGTCACCGCCACCAAGCCCAGCCCCGCGCCGACGGCCTGAAACGAGACGTATAGGCCCGCCGGCCCGGCTGTCAGTACTTCTCGGCGGCGCGTTCGAGGACCTCGCGCAGGTTCTCGCCTCGCAGCGGCGCCTCATGTCCGGCGCAGACGACCTTCGGTTCCAGCGCCGCCAGTTTGTGGACCGACTCCTTGGCCTTGGCGTGGTCCCAGGCCCAGGCGGGGTGGGGAACGCTCGCCTCGCCCTTGGGCAGCGGTTTCATCCGCGTCGAGTCGACGAAGTAGACGACGTCGCTGACGAGCGCGACCCGGTCGCTCTCACGCCAGAGACCGATCAGCCCGGGCGCGTGGCCGGGGAAGTGGATGACCTTGAAGCCGGCGACCTCGTCACCTTCGATCACCGTGTCCGCGATCCTCACCGCGCCGCCGTCCCAGCGTTTGAGCAGGAACGGGTAGATCCAGCGGACCGGGGCGACCGGCAGCTGGGAAAGTTCCATGTAGGGGGCGATCGCGGCATCGCTCTTGGCGTCGGCGACCTCGTCGGGATGGCAGAGGACAGGGACGCCCATCGAGGGGGCGGTGCCGCGATGGTCGGCATGGGCGTGTCCGAGCACGATCCGCTTCAGCCCGCCCAACTGCTCCGCCGCCGCTCGGTTGGCCTTCACCATCGACTTGGTCCCGGCATCGAACTGGATCACGCCGCCCTCGTCCTCGAGGAAGTAGATGTTCATCGACCGCCGTAGGTCCCCCCGCAGCAGCCAAACCCCGTCCGCAACCTTCTCCAGAGCCATCCTGGCCCGAGTCTATCCCGAACATGGGGCCGCCCATCTAGGCTTCCGGCGATGCCGATGCTGTGGAAAGTGGGGATGGTCGTCCTGGTTGTCTGCCTGGTGGCCTCGATGGCGATCGCGATCGTCCGCCTGACGACGACCCCGACCGAAATCCTCGGCGACGGCTTTCACGGTATCCCCGCCCGCTCAACTCACTGATCTCTCGCTTGGCCTCCGCGTTAGTATCAGCGCGTCGAGCGACGAAGAATGGAGGCGGGGCCGGGTGTTCACTCGCATCGTGGTTGGTACCGATGGTTCAGAGACCGCGGCAGAGGCCGTCCGCCAGGCTGTCGACCTCGCCAAGCTGGCCGGCGCCACTCTCAGCATTGTCAGCGCCTACGCCCCAGTCCCGAAAAAGCGCGTCGCCGGCGAGCAGTCCGAAGCGCCCGCGGACGTCCAGTATGAGATCGGGCCGCGAGAGGACGTCAACCTGGTTCTCGACGCCGCTGCCGCCGAGGCCAAAAAGGGGGGCATCGAGGTTCAGACCCATCCGGTCGAGGCCGACCCGGCGGAGGCGATCCTCAACGTCGCCGAGGAAACCAAGGCCGACCTGATCGTGGTCGGCAACAAGGGCATGACCGGGGCTCGCCGCTTCCTGCTCGGCAGCGTCCCCAACAACGTCTCCCATCACGCTCCCTGCAGCGTGATCATCGTCCGGACTACTTAGAGCTGTCATTAGGCGATCTGGCGGAAGCCGCCGGGCCCGCCGGAATGAAAGTGGGGTTTGTCGCTTCGGCGGCATCGATCAGCCCCGCTCCCTGCTCGGTTGCCGGCAGCCCGAGGTTGCGCGCCGTCAGCTGCAGACGCCGGGTGACCGCGCGCACGACCGCGGTGGGCGATGCCTTCGGCGCGATCAGCCCACTGGCGAGGATCATCGCCGCGACACCGGAGACGTGGGCAGCGGCCATCGACGTCCCGACGTAGTCGCTCGGGATCCCGAATTCCCTGGTGCTGCCCGCTTTCAACGTCACCTGGTAGATAGGGCTGGCGGCGACCGACGGGCAGCCGATCGCCGGGGTCCCGCCGCCGGGGGCGACGACGTCGATGCCTTCTCCGGCCAGTGAGTAGTTGCCGAGACAGGCTCCCTCGGTCGTCCCCCCGACGCCGATCACGTGCGGGATGGTCGCGGGCGGCGAGACGCAGGTCTCCGAGCCGAGGTTGCCGGCCGACGCCACGGCCACCACCCCTTTCGCGAAGGCTTGGGAGAGGGCGGCTTCGACGTCGGGGATTTTTTTGCCGCAGCCGAAGTTGAAGCTCATGTTGATCACCTGGGCGCCGTGATTGACCGCGAAGCGGATTCCCTTGGCGATGTCGCTTGCCCTGCCACGCCCGTGCTGGTCGAGCACCCGGACCGGCATCAGCTTGGCCTGATAGGCGAGCCCGGTCAGCCCGATGTCGTTGTTCGTCTTCTCGGCGATCGTGCCGGCCACATGGGTGCCGTGGCCGTTCTCATCCAGCGGCACG
Source organism: Solirubrobacterales bacterium (assembly GCA_036512025.1). GTDB lineage: Bacteria > Actinomycetota > Thermoleophilia > Solirubrobacterales > 70-9 > DATCBF01. The sequence goes on along the minus strand of DATCBF010000329.1, from coordinate 4,476 downwards.
GCGTTGCCGGCGACGAAGTCATAGCCCTTGACGAACTGGCTGGAGGTGAAGTCCGGGCTGCGGCGAAACCGACTGCCCTTGGCGCGGTACGCGATTCCGGTGTCGAGGACGGCGATCGTCACTCCCTTGGCGCCGGGCCGCCCGGCCGCGGCCAGGTTCGCCCAGGCGCCTGTCGCGTCGATGCCCCCGGGCGAGGCGAGCAGCCCGGGCAGGGCTTCCCAGGGCAGGAAGTTCCACTGTTTGGTGACCCAAGCGCCGGGCACATTGGGGGAGGGGGCAAGCGTGCCGGGGTCGTTCGGAAGCTCGGTGACCGGTTCGATCACGGGCGCGGTCGAGGCCGTGGCGATGTAGTTGGGCGCCGCGTAGGCGACCCGCGGGTTGCTCCCCAGGGCGGCGGCGGCTTCGCCGACGCCGACGCGCGGGGGCAGTTTGACTTCGCGGCTTTGCGACTGGCCGTCGAACTTGACCAGCACCTGACCGGGGACGAAACCGGGGTTACGGGCAGCCGCGGGCGCGGCGCTCGCGAGGAGAGCCGTCAGCAGCAGGGCCGCAGCGGGTGTGGCAAGGCGTCGGTTCATCTCTAGCTCGTCGTGTCCCCTGGCCACCGGACGAGCCTTCTACTTAACACCGCATCGCCGATGAAGTTGTCGGCCCACATAATCTCGGATCGATGCCCCCCGACGTTTTTACGGCTGAGCAGGAGAAATGGATGGCCCACGCGCTTGAGCAGGCGCGCCTCGCCGAGGCCCATGGCGACGTGCCGATCGGCGCCGTCATCGTCCGCGACGGCAAGCCGATCGCGGCCGCCGGCAATGAGCGTGAGTTGCGTCGCGACCCCACCGCCCATGCCGAGATCCTGGCGATCCGCGCCGCCGCCGAGGCGCTCGGCGGCTGGCGCCTGCCCGCGACCACGCTCTATGTCACCCTCGAGCCCTGCGCGATGTGCGCCGGAGCGATCGTTCTCGCCCGCATCCCCACGGTTGTCTTCGCCGCTTCGGACCCAAAGGCGGGAGCCGCCGGCAGCGTCCTCGACATCCTCGCCGAGCCGGCTCTAAACCACCGGTCGGAGGTGACCGGCGGGCTGCTGGAGGAGGAGTCCGCGACCCTCCTGCGCGACTTCTTCAACGCCCGCCGCGGCTAAGAGCCAATACCCTTGAGGTTGTGCCTGGAGAGGTGTCCGAGTGGCTTAAGGAGCGCGACTGGAAATCGCGTGGGCGGGGTTAACCCGTCTCGTGGGTTCGAATCCCACCCTCTCCGTTTCCCGGCCTGAACTGCTTTTCTCAGGCGACCAGCGCGGTCTCCCGGTAGTCGTCGAGGGAGACGACGATCGCCTCGGACTCCGGCAGCGGCGCCAGTGGGCGATGGCCCCGCAGGCGCTCGTGGTTGCAGACCACGTAGCACCACTCCATCAGGCGCAGGCGGGAGTCAGGGTCGATGTCGGAGATCGTGGCGCCGATCAGGAAGCGGCCGTCTTGCTCGCGACAGGTCCGGACTTCGACCTGGGCCGCGACCTCGTGCGTCTCCCCGTTCGCGGCGGCCAGCTCCAGCAGGATCGCCGGCCGCGAGCCGATCGGCAGCGGCGCCTCGGAGACCAGGCCGACGCCGGCGGCGCTGGCGTCGACGAGGCGGGCGGTGGTGTGCCCCTCGGGTGAGAAGCAGTGGGCCGGGGCGTCGCCCTCGAAGCGGTAGACGAGGCGTCGCTGGCTGCGCCGTCCGACCGCGAAAAGGGTGCGCAGCAGCCGCCGCAGCTCGATCAGCCCCAGCAGCGGCACGATCACGGCGGCGATTCCCGGCAGGTCCGGCAGGGGCCCGACTCCAGCCAGGTCGAGCAGGCGCAGGGTCGTCCCTCCGGCGAGCAGGACCGCGCAGGCCACGACCAGGCGTAGCTTCCGCACCGCGCTGAGGCCACCACCGTCGCTGCCCTGCTTCGGGGTCACCTTGAAGGCGGTGCGGCTGGGACGGATCGCGCAGCGCAGGGCGCGGGTGTAGATCTCCATCGTCAGCAGCTCATAGTGCGCCGTCTCGGGGATCCGCATGTAGCCGCGGGCCAGCGCCGCGCCGGCGCTGAGGTTGAGTGCCACCGCGGGCAGCCACAGCGCCGCCAGCGCCGCGACGCTGATCTTCATCGGCAGCTCCCCGGTCCAGAGCACGAGCCCGAGCGTCAGCAGCAGCAACAGCCGCATCGGTGGCGCCAGGTAGGCGAGCAGGCTGGCGAGGTAGGAGAGTCGCTGCAGCGGCCGTAGCTCACGCGCTCGCAGCGGCGACTCCGGCAGAGTGAAGACGGCGAGGTTGCCCCGCGCCCAGCGGTCGCGTTGCAGCAGGTAGCCGTCGAGGTCGTGCGGCGCCAGGCCCTGGACCAGCACCTCGTCGTGGTAGCGGCTGCTCCAGCCGTGGCGCTGGAGGCGGATCGTGGTGTGGAAGTCCTCGGCGATCGTCTCGGTCGCGACGCCGCCGATCTCCAGCAGCGCCCGGCGCCGGATCAGTGCCGCCGAACCGCACCAGAAGGCGGCGCCGTGGCGGTCTTTGCCGGGGCAGATGACGCGGTAGAAGAGCGACTGCTCGTGGCGGCCGACGACATAGTGCTGGACCGAGTCGTGGTTGAAGAAGTCATGCGGGCTCTGCACCAGCGCCATCCGCTCGTCGTCGAAGTAGCCGACGAGCGCGTCGAGCGCGTCGGGCATCGGCACGTGGTCGGCGTCGAGGACGAAGACCAGGTCGCCCTCGGTGCGTGGCAGCGCGGCGTTGATGTTGCCGGCCTTGGCATGGGAGTTGTCGGGCCGGGTCAGGTAGCGGGCGCCCGCCAGCTCGGCCACCTCCGCCATCTCCGGCCGCCGCCCGTCGTCGAGCAGCCAGGTCGTGTGCCGGTAGTTGAGGGCGCGGCACCCGGCCAGGGTCGCCATCACCACCTCGGTCGGCTCGTCGTAGGTGCAGACGTAGACGTCGACCGCATGCCCGGCCGTGGTCGTCGGCCGCACGGCGGTGGGCCGCGACCAGGAGAACCAGGTCAGCGTCGCCAGCGCCCAGAGGCCGTAGATCTCGGTGACGAGCAACATCGCGAAGGCCACCGGGCTCGCGCCCTTCCCGCTCCACCCGATTCGCCAGGCCAGGTAGCCGACCCCCCAGGTGAGCGCGACAAGGGCGAGCCCACGCAACAGGCGAGGATGCCCCTCGAAGAACCGCCCCGCCCGGGTCTGCTCACTGCCTTGCACGCAATCTGATCGGCCCAACCCGCTCTCGCCCTTAGCCGTGAAGCGCGCTCACCAAGCCGATCAGCGCCGCCGACCGTAGAATCAGCGCCATATTCGTTGTCCCCGGAGGGGTGCCGGAGCGGTTGAACGGGGCAGTCTCGAAAACTGTTGGCGTCGCAAGGCGCTCGTGGGTTCGAATCCCACCCCCTCCGTAGATCAGCCGTCGCCCGATAACGTCCAGGGACGGGATTCCATTCAGAAAGGTCGGGCTGACGTGCGGCGATTGGATTGGGGAGCACGCGCACTGGTGGTGGTTGGGGCCGGGTTTTTGATGGCGGCGGTCGTATCGGGGACCGCTGAGGCGCGGGTCAGTCCGCGCCCCGATCTGACGGTGTCGAGAGGCTCCGTGAGTGTCAAAAACGGAAAGCTGAAGGGGTCGTTTGTCGTCCGCAACGAGGGCACGGCCCCGGCTGGGGGATCTTCGGCGACCCTCATCGTTCGGGTGTCCAGGAAGAATCGTGTGGCCAAACGCTTCCGGTTGCATTCGCTGAGCCCCTCCGAGAAGCAGACCGTGAAGGTGGCGGCCGGGGTGCCGCCTGGGCTGCCCGCCGGCTCGCTGCCAATTCAGGCTTGCGCGGGCAAACCCGGCAAAGTGCGGGAGGGCTCCGAGAGAAACAACTGCCGCAAGGTTGGGACGATCCGTGTCAACGCAGGATCGACGGGGCCGACGGCTCAGACAGGCTCGCCGGCGCCGACCGGGCCGCCGGCGCCGACCGCCCCGGCCTCTTCAGTGCCCACAGAACCCATCTCCTTCACGGCGGGAACGCCATTCACGCTCAACAGCTCTGCGAGCAACTATTGGGTCTATATCCCGAATTCCTATGACAAAACGCATGCCACCCCCACCACCCTCTTCGTCTGGCTCCATGGCTGTGGAGGCATGAGCTCCGGCGACATCTACACGGTCGACCCGGGGGGAAGCCAGGACTGGATCGCGATTGCCGTGGGCGGCAGGGAGGGGGAATGCTGGGACTCAAGCAGTGACCAGACAAAGGTGCTGGCAGCGATCGCCAGCGTGAAGACGCACTTCAACATCAACCCGCGCCGGGTGATCCTCGGTGGGTACTCCTCCGGAGGAGATCTCGCCTACCGGACGGCGTTCTACAACGCGAATTCCTTCGCGGGCATTCTGATCGAGAACAGCTCCCCCTTCAGGGACACAGGGTCAAGTCAGGCGGAATCCCTGGCCGCCGCGTCCTGGAAGTTCCACGTGGTCCACCTTGCGCAC
>DATCBF010000328.1:0-2050 GCA_036512025.1 Solirubrobacterales bacterium | reverse complement strand
GTTTCGTTGGTCGTCGCCGGAGCCGGGGGAGTATGGGTGGTGGTCACCATGGGTTGCCTTTCTCTCTAACGGATACTATATTGGACTATAGAACGAAATCCGGGTTTCGTCAACCAGGGTCTCTTTTAGAAAGGTTGCCCGTGGCGGCAGACGATGTGACAGAGAAGGATGTGCAGCACGTTTCGGACGACTTCGACGCCCGGGTGACCAGCATCGCCGTACTGGCCGAACCGGTGCGACGGGCCCTCTACCGATTCGTGGTCGGGCAGTCCGAGCCGGTGAGCCGGGAAGAGGCGGCGACGGGGACCGATGTGGCTCTCCACACCGCCAAGTTCCATCTGGACAAGCTGGTGGATGACGGGCTCCTTGACGTCGAGTATCGCCGTCCCCCAGGACGCGGGGGACCGGGAGCGGGACGCCCCTCCAAGCTCTATCGGCGCTCCTCCTGGGAGGTGTCGGTCAGCGTCCCCGACCGTCGATACGAGTTAGCCGGGCGCCTTCTCGCTCAGGCCATAACTGACGCAGAGCGAGAGGACATTCCCATCTCAGAAACAGTGAGGCGAACCGCGCGCGAGGAGGGACGCTCACTCGGAAAGACCGTCCTCAAGAATGCTGGATCGAAGGGCAGCTCTGCCCTACGCGACGCGACGATCCAAGCCTTGGAGGACTGTGGCTACGAGCCGCGCGTCGATTCGAGTGGAGTAACGCTGGTCAACTGCCCCTTCCATTCGCTTGCCCAGGAGTACACCGATCTGGTCTGTGGCATAAATCTCGATCTCATCCATGGAATGCTTTCGTGCCTCGACCGAGCCGGGCTCGAAGCAACGCTTGATCCCGCCCCGGGTCTGTGTTGCGTGCAACTCCAAAACGTTTAGGCATACGTAGGGGTCTAGCCGAAACGTTGGAGGGTAAGCCCCGGGGACAGCGTCATCATCGCCATGCACGCAGCAGCGCCTCTGCTCCTTCGGCCACTTCTCTCACGATTTCCGCCGCCGGTTGCTCGCCGCGCACAGCGCCCACTGACTCTCCGGCATAGAGGGCCATCGCTCCTATCTCTCCGGTCGTCGATCGCGACGGACAGATGACGGAGTACCTGGGAATGGGCGTAGGGATGTCCCGCGTCACGATCTCGCCCACCACCTCGTTCGGATAGACCGTCGCCTCCTCGACGCATGAGCGCAGCACCCGGTGCGGCGCACCGGGCCACATGACCGAGAACACCTCGGTGAGAACCGTGTCTTCGGGGGCCGCGACCACGAGTCGCTTGAGGTACTCGGCATGCACGTCGGCTTCCGTAGCGCCGAGAAAACGCGTGCCCAGTCGAACAGCGGCCGCGCCCGCAGCAAGGGCGGCCGCCATCATTCGAGCCGTACCTATTCCGCCGGCGGCCACCACAGGTACGTCGACCGCATCGAGTACCTGGGCTAACAGCATGAAGAGGCCAGATGTCCCGCGAACGTGGCCGCCGGCTTCGGTCCCTTGGGCGATCACAAAGTCGCAGCCGGCGTCGACCGCCAGGCGGGCCTCGAGCTCTGAGCCGACTTGCCACGCGGCTAGCGCTCCGCCCTGATGAACCAACTCGACGAGCGACGCCTCGGGAGCGCCGTAGAAGAATTCAACGATCCTCGCGTGGCCGGCGGCCGCCTCCACGCAGTCCCTGTCGAGGAATGGAATGAGGAAGTTGATCCCGAACGTGCCTGCAGTGCGCGACTTCAGTCCGATGAGCGTGTCGGCGACCACGCCCGGTGATGCCAGCGGAAGCGCGATCATGCCTACCGCTCCCGAATCGGCTACTGCAGCCGCGAGTTCGGGAGTTGCCACCACGCCCATCCCGGCTTGTTGAAGCGGGATCTGGCACCCGACTAATTCAGTAAACGGTGTCGTAAGCATGGGTTGTCGGCACCTTTGGTCTCGACCTTCCAACACGGTAACGCCGCTTTCAACCCTTGTCTGCCCCTCATTCGTTGGGGCTAAACCGTTTTTGCCGCGCCGCCCTCCACGTGGACATCTGACAGCGGAGCTCGGTTTGCATCAGGTGAGCCCGGCTCCG
>DATCBF010000327.1:0-4488 GCA_036512025.1 Solirubrobacterales bacterium | reverse complement strand
TCGATCGAGACGCGCTGGACCTCGCCCGCCCGTGGCGGTGCGAACTCGGGCTCGAAGCTCTCGACTCCGCCCAGACGCCCCAGCGTCTCGGCCAGCTCCAGCACGTCCGTCTCGCGGCCGGTGCCGATGTTGATCGGCCCGGTCGTCTCCGCGCCCGCGGCGGCCAAGGCCGCCGCAACCACGTCCCCCACATATATGTAGTCGCGGGTCTGGCTGCCGTCGCCGAAGATCGTCGGCCGCTCGGCCGCCTTCAGCTTGCCGCAGAAGATCGCGATCACGCCCGCCTCGCCGAGCGGGTCCTGTCGCGGCCCGTAGACGTTGCCCAAGCGCAGGGCGATGCTGGAGATCCCGTAAAGCCGCTCGTACAGCGCCAGATACCCCTCGGCCGCGTACTTGCTCTGGCCGTAGGCGGACATCGGCGCGATCGCGGTGTCCTCTCCCAGCGGCAGCCGCTGACCTTCCCCCTCGCCGTAGATGGCGCCGCCGGTAGAGACGAAGACGAAGCGCCCGACGCCCGCGGCATGCGCGGCCTCGAGCACGTTGGCGGTGCCGCCGACGTTGATCGAGGCGTCGAAGGCGGGGTCGGCGATCGACTTGCGGACATCGATCTGCGCGGCCAGGTGGAAGACCGCCTCGGGGCGCTTCTCGGCAGCCAGCGCAGCCACTGCCGGGGCATCGCGGATGTCCAGCTCGGCCAGCTCGGCGCCGGCCGCCAGGGCCCCGTCGAGGTTGCCGCGGCGCCCGGTCGAGAGGTCGTCGATGACGATGACCTCATCGCCGCGCGCCAGCAACGCGTCGACCAGATTCGAGCCGATGAACCCCGCGCCACCTGTGACCAAGCATCTCATTCGACCGCCGATCCTAAGGGGATCGGCCCGCGACGGCCCTGAGGGGTCGGCGAGCGCCCCTGCTACCTTTGCCGACCCATGAGGCTGATCGTCACCGAGAAGAACAACAGCGCCAAGAAGATCGCCGAGATCCTCGGCGCCGGCACAGGTGGCCCCGCCACCGACAAAACTTTCAAAGTCCCGTATTACACGTGGACCGACGGCGACGGCGACCACATGACGATCGGGCTCAAGGGCCACGTGCTCGGCCCCGCCTTCCCGGAGGGCTACTCGAACTGGCAGAAAACGGACCTGCACGACCTGATCGACGCCGAGCTGATCAAGGAGCCGACTGACAAAAACGTCGTCAAAGCGATCAAAAAGGTCGCCAAAGAGGCGGATGAGCTCGTGATCGCGACCGACTTCGACCGCGAGGGCGAGCTGATCGGCCTCGAGGCGCTGGAGGAGATGCTCGACGCCAATCCCGAGCTGGGCTCCCGCGAGGGGACCGCCGACGGCAGCCTGGTGATCCAGCGCGCCCGCTACTCGGCCCTGACCAAGGAAGAGATCGAGCGCGCCTTCGGCAACCTCGACACGCTCTCCTATCCGCTCGCCAACGCCGGCGCTGCCCGCCAGGACATCGACCTGCTCTGGGGCGCGACCCTGACCCGCGCCGTCTCCCTCGCCAGCCGCCGCTTCGGCTCCAACTTCCTCTCGGTCGGCCGCGTCCAGAGCCCGACCCTGGGCTTGATCGTCGAGCGCGAGATGGAGCGCCGCGCCCACGTCGCCAAACCTTTCTGGGAGCTGTTCGCCAAGTTCCAGCATCCCGACGGCGTTTTCGAGACCCACCACACGGTCGACAAATTCTGGGACAAAGCCGAGGCCGACTCCGCCTTCGCCGGCACCTCCGGCCCCGGCGTCGTCAAAGCGGTCACCGCCCGCAAGAACACGCGCAAACCGCCGACGCCCTACAACACGACCGCCTTCAGCACCGACGCCTCCAGCCGCCTCGGCATCACCCCCGCCAGCGCGATGCGGATCGCCGAGGACCTTTATATGGACGGCTTCATCTCCTACCCGCGCACCGACAACACGGTCTACCCGCAGTCGCTGCCGCTGCGCGAGTTGGTCACCTCGCTGGTCAAGGTCAAAGAGTTCTCCGCCGCCGCTGGCCTGCTCGACGGCGAGCTGAAGGCGACCCGCGGCAAAAAAGAGACGACCGACCACCCGCCGATCTACCCGACCCAGGCGATTCACCCCGGCGCCCTCGAGGGCCCGAAGAAGCGCGTCTACGAACTGGTCGTGCGCCGCTTCCTCGCCACCTTCAGCCCGCCGATGATCACCGAGTCGACCCGGGCCGACATCGAGGCCGGCTCGGAGACCTACTTCGTCCGCGGCTCGGTCGTCGTCGACCCCGGCTACGCCGGCATCTACACCTACGCCCGTTCGGCCGACGATGAGATTCCGGCCCTGCAGGAGGGCCAGAGCCTCGACCTCGACGGCGAGCCCTGGATCGTCGACAAGGAGACCCAGCCGCCCTCGCGCCTCTCCCAGAGCAAGCTGATCGAGATGATGGAGGAGCGCGGCCTCGGCACCAAGGCGACCCGCGCAGACATCATCCAGAAGCTCTTCGACCGCGGCTACGTCTACGGCAACCCGCCGGTTCCCTCCGAGACCGGGATCGCCCTCTACGCCGCCTTCAAGAACTTCGTGCCGGCGATGGCGACACCGGAGATGACCGCCCAGCTCGAGGCGGAGATGGACCGGATCGCTGCCGGCGAGATGACCAAGGGCGCCGTCGTCGGCGAAAGCCGCGACCTGCTCCACAAAACCTGGGCCGAAATCGACGGTAGCCGCGAGGACCTGGCCAAAGTCATCTGGAAAGGGATGGACGAGGACCGCATCCTCGGCCCCTGCAAGGTCTGCGAGGAAGCCGGCCGCAAAAAGGAGGACGGATCGCCGCACATGCTGCGGATCATCCGCGCCAAAAAATCCGGCAAACGCTTCGTCGGCTGCTCCGGCTGGACCCTCGACGATCCCGAGTCCTGCGACCAGACCTTCCCGTTGCCCCAGCGCGGCGACGTCTTCAAGCTCGAAGACCGCTGCTCCGTCTGCGAGCAGACGCCGCGGCTCAAAGTCGTCCCCTTCCGTGGCCGCGCCTGGAACCTCTGCCTCAACGACGACTGCGAGTCGATGCAGGAGATGAAGAAACGACGGGCCGAGCGCGAAGCCGCCAAAGCCGCGAAAGCGGCGATGGAGAAGAAGCCGCCGCTCGACGGCAGCGAGGAAAAAGCGCCGGCGAAAAAACGCAAAAAAGTCAGCAAAGCCGACACTGCCACCCGCGGGCGCAAACGCGCCAAAGCGGCGACCAAAGGCTGAGGCTCCGGCCCTTGTTCGTTTCGCTCGAGGGCGTCGACGGCTCGGGCAAGAGCACCCAGGCCCGTCTGCTTGCCGAGGCGCTTGGCGCCGACACCCTGTTGATCCGCGAGCCCGGTGGGACCGACGCGGCCGAGCGCATCCGCGAGCTGCTTGCCGACCCCGGTGTCGAGCTCGATGACTTCGCCGAGCTGCTGCTCTTCTCGGCCGCCCGCGCCGACCTTGTCAGCCGCGTGATCCGCCCCGCGGTAGAAGCCGATCGCGACATCGTCGCCGATCGCTTTGCCGACTCCAGCGTCGCCTATCAGGGTGGCGCCCGCGAACTGGGGACCAGCCACGTGCTCTCGCTGACCGACACCGTGATCGACGGCCTCTGGCCCGACCTGACCGTGCTGCTGCGGGTCGACCCCGAGATCGGCCTGGGCCGGGCCGAGGGGGAGGACCGGATCGAGTCCGAGGGGGTTGAGTTTCAGCGCGCCGTCGCCGAGGCCTATGAGGAGATCGCCAAGATCGCCTCCGACCGGGTCGTGATCGTCGACGCCGCCGGCACGGTCGAGGAGGTTCATGAGCGGGTGATGGCCGCAGTCCGCGGTCGGGCGGCGTGAGCGGTACTGGCGCTTCTATGCCGATATCCATGAGAAATGCGCCAACCCGAGGCGAAGCGGCGTGACCGGGACCGTTGAGGCGGCCACCGAGCACCAGCCGCGGGCGCGTCTCGCCCTCGCGGCTGCACTCGCCTCCGGTCCCTCGCACGCCTATCTCTTCCGCGGCCCCCGCGGCGCCGGCAAGAGCGGGGTGGCCCGCGCCTTCGCGGCGGAGATCCTTGCCGAGGCCGCGGCGAACGACCCCGACGATGCTCGCCGCCGCGCGCTCCTTGACCCCTCGCCGCATCCCGACCTGGTCTGGCTGCGGCCGAGTGGCTCCCAGCACATGGTCGAGGAGGTGCGCGAGCGGGTGATCCGCGCCGCCGCCTATCGCCCTTTCGAAGGAGGCAGGCGTGTCTTCGTCGTCGAGGCTGCCGAGGCGATGCGGGACGAGAGCCAGAACGCGCTGCTGAAGACGCTGGAGGAGCCGGCCGAGTTTGTCCACATCCTCCTCCTCACCTCCGAGCCCGCCGCCCTGCTGGAGACGATCGCCTCCCGCTGCCAGCCAATTGACTTCGCGCCGCTTCCGGTCACGGCGATCGAAGCCTCTCTGGCCGGTCACGGCGATCCAGATGAGATCGCAACAGCCGCCCGTCTTTCAGCCGGCGATCTCACCCGAGCTCAGCTCCTCCTGAGCGAAG
>DATCBF010000326.1:0-12079 GCA_036512025.1 Solirubrobacterales bacterium | reverse complement strand
GGCGGGTTCGGCGTCGTCTACGAGGCGTGGGACGGCCGCCTGGAGCGGCCCGTCGCGGTCAAGGCGATCGAGTCCCGTGGCGCCGCGAGCAAGCGGGTGCTGCGCGAGGCTCAGGCCGCTGCGCGCCTCAACCATCCCGGGATCGTCACTCTCTATGAGATGGGCGAGGAGGATGGCAACGCCCTGCTGGTCACCGAGCTCGTCGACGGCTCGACTCTTTCCAGCCTCTCCGGCGACGGCGAGCTGAGCGACCGAGAGATCGGCGAGATCGGAGCCGACCTCTGCGAGGCACTCGATCACGCCCACTCGCGCGGGGTTGTCCACCGCGACATCAAGCCCCAAAACGTCCAGGTCACCGAAGGCGAACCGCGGGCGAAGTTGATGGACTTTGGGATCGCCCGCCTCAACGATGGCGCTGCGCTGACGGCCCCTGGAGACGTCGTCGGCACGCTCGCCTACATGTCGCCCGAGCAGGCCGAAGGCCGCCCCGCCGGCCCCGAGGCCGATGTCTATTCGCTGGCTCTGACCCTCTATGAGTGCTGGAGCGGCGAGAACCCGCACCGGCGCTCGAGCCCGGCGGCCACCGCCCGCGCGATCGGGGCGCGATCGAAGTCGCTGCGTCGGCTGCGACCCGACCTGCCGCGCGAGCTGACCGACGCGGTCGATGATTGCCTCAGCCCTCGCCCGGGCCGGCGCCCTCCCCTGGAAGACCTGGGAACGGCGATCGAGGACTCCCTCGAGGGCCTCGCCGAGCACCCCCGCCACAGCGGCGGGCCGGTCGGGATGCGTCTCGGCGTGATCGCCGCCGCGGTCGCCCTGGGGGCATGGCTCGCGATCGGCCACGGGGTCCTGCTCCCGTAGGATTTCTCCGGCACTGCCGGCTCGGAGATCCGTCCCCGCCCACTTAAAGGAGCCACCCAAATCAGCGTCCTACGCAACCTCGAGTCTCGTATCGAAGGCCTCGTCGAGGGCGTCTTCAGTCGCGCCTTCAAGTCCGAGGTCCAGCCGGTCGAGCTGGCCCGCAAGCTGGCCAAGGAGATGGATGCCAACAAGACGGCCTCGGTGGCCCGGGTCTACGTCCCCAACGAGTACACCGTCTATCTCTCGAAGCAGGACCGGGTCAAGCTGGAGGGGTACGAGCGCTCGCTCGAGCAGGAGCTGTCCGGCTACTTGCTCGAGCACGCTCGCCGTCGCAGCTATGACCTGCTGACCCGGCCCGCGGTCGAGTTCAAAACCGACGAGCGCCTGCGGCTCGGCGAGTTCGGGATCCAGACCCGGCTGGTCAAGCCTCCCGCCCACGAGGGCGAGAGCCCGCGTCAGGGGGAAGAGGGCCACACGATGGTCTACTCCGCCGTCAAAGAGAGCAATCCCGAACCGGCCAAAAGCCATCAGCAGCGGGCCAATGCCCTGGTTGCCACCCGGGCGATCGTCTCACTCGACGACCGCCGCTACGTGCTCGACGGGCCACGGGCGACGATCGGTCGCTCGAAGTCGGCCGAGTGCGTGCTGCGCGACCCCAACGTCTCCCGTCGCCATGCGGAGCTGCGCCGAGCCGAGTCAGGCGACTGGACGATCGCCGATCTCGGCTCGACCAACGGGGTCAAGGTCAACGGCCGTCGCGTGTCCTCGACCCGGCTCAGCCCGGGCGACGAGGTGACGATCGGAACCACGACCTTCCGCTTCGACATAGAGCAGTGATCTGCCCCCGGCCGTAGTGTGCTGCCCCTGTGGCCTATGACCCCGTCTCAGTAGCGCTCAAGTTCGGCTTTTTGGCCGTGCTTTTCCTCTTCATCCTCTTCATTGCCCGCAGCGCGATGAAGGACCTGCGAGGGACGGTTGCCCCTGCCCCGGACGGCACCGGGTTCCACCCGGTGCCGTCCTTCGGCGAGGGCATGCGCGATGCCGATGCCTGGCTTGTCGTCGAGCGAGGTGGTGGCCTGCAGCCGGGTGAGCGCTTCGACTTGATCGGCGGCCTCTCGATCGGGCGCTCGAAGGACTCCGATGTGCAGATCGAGGACCGCTATGCCTCCGGCCTGCACGCCAGGATCTTCTCCCGTGACGGCCACTATTTCGTCGAGGACATGAGATCGACCAATGGCACCCTGCTCAACGATGCCACGCTCAAGGGCGAGGCCGACCTGATCGACGGCGATGTCGTCAGAATCGGCGACACCGCGTTCAGATTCGAGACCGGCTGATGCTGCGAGTCGACGACCAGGCCTTCCGCACCGACACCGGGCGCCAGCGCAACGCCAACGAGGACTCCCTCTTCGTCCGCGCGCCGATCTTCGTCGTCGCCGACGGGATGGGTGGGGCTCAGGCGGGCGAGGTCGCCTCCAAAGCCGCGGCGGAGGCCTTCAACCGTGACCTCCCCGAGGTGCCGCCCGAGCAGATCCTGCGGGAGACGATCGAGGCGGCGAACCGGACGATCCACGAGCACGCCCGCGCCGACCCCTCGCTGACCGGGATGGGGACGACGATCACCGCGGCGATCGTCAACGCGGCGTCCGAAGAGGTCGCGATCGGCCACGTCGGCGACAGCCGCGCCTACCGCCTCCGCGGCGGCAAGCTGGAGCGTCTGACCCGCGACCACTCCCTGGTCGAGGAAATGCGGCGCAAAGGACAGCTGACCGACGCCCAGGCGGCGGACCACCCGCAGCGCTCGATCATCACCCGTGCCCTCGGCCCCGAGCCCGAGGTCGAAGTCGACGTGCAGACGGTTCCCGCGGTTCCCGGCGATGTCTTCCTGCTCTGCTCCGACGGCCTGACGACGATGCTCGACGACGAGCGGATCGGACGGCTGCTGGCGAGCGCCACCTCGATGACGACGGCGATGCGGGCGCTGGTCGACGAAGCCAACCGCGCCGGTGGCCGCGACAACATCACCGCGCTCGCCTTCCGCCTCGAAGACGCCGCCGCCCCGGAACGCACATCGGCCGAGGACGCGACCCTGATCGGCGCCGCGGCGGCGGAGGCCGGGTTGACCGGGACCGAGGTCCGCCGCCGCGCCGCCGCAGCGGCGGCCAAAGAGCGCCGCGACCAGGTCGCCTCGAAGCCGAAGCGGCGACGGCTGCGAACGGCGGTGAAGGTCCTTGCCGTCCTCGTCCTGCTGGGCGCCCTGGCGTTTGGCGCTTGGTATGGCAACCGCCAGGTCTGGTTCCTTGGCACCGATGGGGCGGGCCGCGTCGCGCTCTACCGCGGTCTGCCCTACGACCTGCCGCTCGGCATCCACCTCTACGACGAGCGCTATGCGAGCCCGCTGCAGACCGAGGCCCTGCCGCCGAAGCGCCGGGAGTCGGTCACCGGCCACGACCTGCGCTCGCGCGAGGACGCCGTCTCCCTGATCGAAGACATTCAGAAGAGCCAGGGGGTTCCTTGAGGTCGGCGCGCAACCGAGAGCTCGGCGCGCTCGTCCCGGTCGCCCTGCTCCTCACCGCCGGCTTCGCCGCCGTCTTCGCCCAGGAGAGCGCGCGGCTGGACAACCTCAGCCTGATCTACGGCGCCTACTTCCTCGCGGTCTGCGTCGCCACCCACATCTACCTGCGGATCCGACTCCCCGACGCAGACCCCTACCTCTTCCCGCTGGCCGCGCTGCTGACCGCGTTCGGGCTGGTGATGGTCTACCGGATCGACTCGACCCTGGCCCGCGACCAGGCCAACTGGTTCGTGCTCGGCCTGATCCTCTTCGCGCTGACGATCCAGCTGCTGCGCGATTACGAGGTGCTGGAGCGCTTTCGCTACACGATCGCCGCGGTCGGGCTGCTGCTGCTGCTGGCGCCGCGCCTGCCGGGGATTGGCCAGCAGGTCAACGGCGCCTACCTCGGGGTCAAGCTCGGCCCGCTGCAGTTCCAGCCCGCCGAGTTCTCGAAGATCTGCATTGTCGTCTTCCTCGCCAGCTACCTGCGTGAGCACCGCGAGGTGCTGATCGTCGGCGCCCGGCGGGTGCTCGGGGTGACGCTGCCTCCGCTCAAGCACCTGGGCCCGATGCTGGTCGTCTGGGGGGCGTCGATGTTCATGCTCGTCTTCATCCGCGACCTCGGCAGCTCGCTGATGTTCTTCGCCGCCTTCCTCGCCCTGATCTACGTTGCGACCGGCCGCTTCTCGTTTGTCGTGATCGGGATGGCGATGTTCCTGGTCGGCGCCTGGTTCTTCGCCGCGACCGTTCCCCATGTCCATGACCGGGTCGAGATCTGGCTCAACCCCTACCACGACCCGATCGGCAGCGGGTACCAGATCCTGCAGTCGCTCTTCGCCCAGGCCGACGGCGGCCTCTTCGGCAAAGGCTTCGGACAGGCGCTGATCACGATTCCCGGCACCCACAAGGCGCTGCTGCCGGCGGCGCAGACCGACACGATCTACTCGCTGATCGTCAACGAGCTCGGGCTCTTCGGCGCCTGCGGGGTGATCCTCGTCTACCTGCTTGTCGCGGCCCGCGGATTCAAGATCGCGCTGCTTGCCGACGACGGCTTCTCGAAGCTGCTGGCGACCGGGCTGACCGCGGTCTTCGCGATCCAGGCCTTCGTCATCATCGGCGGCGTCACCCGGGTGATCCCGTTGACCGGCGTCACCCTTCCCTTCATCAGCTACGGCGGCAGCTCGATCGTGGCCAACTTCGTCCTCGTGGCGCTGCTGCTGCTGATCTCCGACCGCGCCCGCCGCCAGGTCACGGCGCCCGCCGGAGGCGCCTTGGCAATGGGGCACTCTTGAACCGCCAGATCGTCAAGTTGTTCGGCTTCGTCGCCGTCCTCTTCGCCGTCCTGATCGGCTTCACCGCCTACTGGTCGGTTTTCGACGCCAACGCGCTGAAGCAGAAGACCGCGAACCAGCGGCCGCTGTTGGAGCAGCAGCAGATCAAGCGCGGCCGCATCCTCACCGCCGATGGCGTCGTCATCGCCCGCTCGGTCGCCAAGGGACACGGCTCAGGCCTGCGTTACGTGCGGCGCTACCCCGAAGGCTCGCTCTACGGCCACCCGATCGGTTACAGCTTCGCGAACCAGAGTGACAGCGAGTTCGAGAAGTTCCACAACGACGAACTGGTCGGCGACGAATCGGAATTCTCCTCGATCCTCGATCAGCTCAGCGGCCACAAGCAGGAAGGCAACGACATCGTCACCAACATCGACTCCGAAGCGCAGCGGGTGGCGCTGTCCGACCTCGAAGCGGAAGGCTTCGGCGCGGTGGTCGCGATCGAACCGCAGAGCGGGCGGATCAAGGTGATGGCCTCCAATCCGCCGTACAACCCGAACCGGGTCCCCGAGCACCTGGACAAGCTCCTCGGCAACACCTTCGAAACGCCGCTGGTCGACCGCGCCGTCGAGGGTCAGTACCCGCCGGGCTCGACCTTCAAGGTCGTGACCGCCGCGGCCGGCCTCGACAGCGGCACGATCACCCCGGAAACGGCATTCGAAGCGCCGGGGTCGATCGAAGACGAAGGCCTGCCACTCGAAAACGACTTCAGCCAGAGCTTCCCGCCGATCACCCTTGACACCGCGCTCACTTTCTCGGTCAACACCTGGTTCGCCCAGCTCGGGCAGAAAGTGGGGGAGGAAACACTGTTCGAATACATGCGTCGTTTCGGCTTCAACTCGACCCCGGCGATCGACCTCCCCTCCAACCAGGTCTACAAAAGCGGCGTCTTCAACGAAGAAGAAGAACTACTCGGCCCCGGCGACCCGGTTGACCTGGGCCGCGTCGCGATCGGGCAGGAGCGCCTGGCGGTGACGCCGCTGCAGATGGCCGAGGTTGCCGCAGCGGTCGCCAACAAGGGCAAGCTGATGAAGCCGCAGATCTGGAGCCGGGTCGTCGACCCTGACGGGCGCACGGTGAAGAAGCTCGACCCTTCCGTGTACAGCCAGGCGGTCAGCGCCAAGACCGCCGAAGAGCTGACGACCGCGATGGAAGGCGTGGTCAGCGCCGGCACCGGGACCAACGCCGCGATCCCCGGCGTCGCTGTCGCCGGTAAGACCGGAACCGCCGAAACGCCGTACAACAAGTCCTGCGGCGGCGGCACCGATGAGAACCAGGCCTGGTTCATCGGTTTCGCGCCGGCCGAAGACCCGAAGATCGCGATCGCGGCAAGCGTCGAGTGCACGACGAAATTCGGCAACGACGCGGCGGCGCCGATCTTCCGCGACGTCGCCGAAACCATCTTGAATGGGGAATGAGCAATGAGAGACGTCCGAGAAAGAGGGTGCGAGAGTGGCTGAGGTAGCCGTGGACAGCGTCATCGACGGCCGCTACCGGGTCCTGCAGCGGATCGGGTCCGGCGGCATGGCCGACGTCTGGCTCGCCGAGGACACCCACCTTCAGCGCCGGGTCGCGCTCAAGGTCCTGCACACCCGCTTTGCCCAGGACCGCGAGTTCGTCGAGCGCTTCCGCCGCGAGGCTGAGGCTGCGGCCGGGCTCCAGCATCCCAACGTCGTCTCCGTCTACGACCGCGGGCAGATCGACGCCGGCACCTACTACATCGCGATGCAGTACCTGGAAGGCCGCACTCTGAAGGAGATCATCGACGCCGGGCTCAGCCCCGAGCAGGCGGTCGGGCTGATCCGCCAGGTGCTCGAGGCGGCCCGCTTCTCCCATCGCCATGGGATCGTCCACCGCGACCTGAAGCCGCAGAACGTGATCGTCGACTCCGACGGCAAAGCGACGGTGACCGACTTCGGCATCGCCCGGGCCGGTGTCTCGGAGATCACCCAGGCCGGCTCGGTGATGGGAACCCCGCACTACCTCTCGCCCGAGCAGGCGCAGGGGATGGACGTGACCGCGGTCTCCGACCTCTACTCGATCGGCGTCATGCTCTACGAGGCTCTGACCGGCCGGGTCCCCTTTGAGGCCGAGTCGGCGGTGGCGATCGCGATGAAGCAGGTCTCCCAGGTGCCGCAGCGGCCGAGCTCGATCAACCCGCGCGTCTCCCCGGCACTCGACGCGGTCGTGATGCGGGCGCTGGAGAAGGATCCCGGCCAGCGCTTCCAGAGCGCCGATGCTTTCATCGCCGCCCTCGACGCGGCCTTGAGGGAACCAGGCGCTCCGGCGGGCGGCACGGCCGCCTTTGCGGCGCTGCCCCCGGTCGTCGCCACTCCCGAGGAGGTCGATCCCGAAGAGGAGGAGGACCGCAAGCGCCGTCGCACCCTCTGGCTGCTGGTCGCAGCCGCGGTCGTGATCGGGGTCATCGCCGGCTTCCTCCTCACCCGCGATTCCACCACCGACGTTCCCAACGTCACCGGGAACCAGCTCAACGTCGCGATCGCCCTGCTCCAGCAGGACGGGTTTTCGGTTGGAAACGTGACCCGGGTCGAACGCGAAGCGCCTTCCAACACCGTGCTCGAGCAGGACCCGGCCGCCTCACCGCCCGGGGACAAGGCAGCGCTCGATTGCGCTTTCCTCACGGTCTTCTGCTCGAAGCCGAAGGTCGACCTCACCGTCAGCGCCGGCCCCGGCAGCGCCAAGGTGCCCTCGACCGCCGGGCTGTCTCAGGAAGAAGCGACGGAACTCCTGGAAGAAGCCGGATTCAAGGTCCAGGTCGAGACGGCCAACTCTTCCGAGGTCGAAGAAGGCCTGGTGATCCACTCCGAACCCTCGGGCGGCAACACGGCCACCCACGGCTCCGACGTCACCCTGACCGTCTCGGGCGGGCCGAAGTTGGCCAAGGTCCCGGTCCTGGTCGGCACCCAGCGCTCGGTCGCGGTCCAGCAGATCCGCGGCCGCGGCCTAGCCGCGAGTGTCTCCGAAGAATCCAGCGCCTCCCCCGCAGGCCAGGTGATCCGCCAGTCCCCCAGCGCGGGGGCTGAGATCGACCCCGGCTCGACTGTCTCGATCGTCGTCTCCAAGGGGGTCGAAAGGTCGGCGGTGCCGAACGTGATCGGGCAGCTGCGCGCAGAAGCGGTGAGTGCGGTGCGCGAAGCCGGCCTCGTCGCTGCCGTGCAGGAACAGGAAACGGAAGTGCCTTCCCAGATCGGCCGCGTCACCGACCAGTTCCCACCGCCCGGCTCCAAGGTCGACGGTGGCGCCGAAGTGACGATTGTGGTCGGCAAACGAGCCGCCGAAACGACGACGCCGACGGAACCTTGAGCGAGCTGAGCCGAAAGCGGGGAGGGCGATGAGGGTCGCGGTGCTCAGCGGCGGTCGCTCCTCCGAGCACGATGTCTCCCTGCGCTCCGGCGACTCCGTGGCGCGCGGCCTGCAGGTGGCAGGGCACGAGGCGTTGCGGGTGACGATCTCGCGCCAGGGCCGTTGGAGTTGCGAAGGCGACGGCGTGCGCCTGGAGCCGGCCGCCGGCCTGCTCGGTTGCGATGTCGCCTTTCCCGCCCTGCACGGCCCCTTCGGCGAGGACGGCAGCGTCCAGGGCCTGCTGGAGTCGCTCGACATTCCCTACGTCGGCTCCGACGTGCTCTCCTCGGCGATCTGTATCGACAAGCTGACGCTGAAGCGGCTCTTCGCTCAGGCCGGGGTCCCCCAGGTCGACTTCGTCGCGGTCGGCGAGGACGGTTGGCGCGAGCGCTGCGCCGAGCTCGGCCTGCCGCTCTGGGTCAAGCCCTCTCGCCTCGGCTCCAGTGTCGGCATCAGCAAGGTCGAGTCGCTGGGCGCCGAGCTCGACGAGGCGGTCGCGCTGGCCCTGAGCCACGATCCACGGGTTATCGTCGAGGCGCCCGCGACTGGTCGCGAGGTCGAGTGCTCGGTGCTTGGCAACGAGTCGCCGGAGACGTCGCTGCCGGGAGAAATCCTCGCCCATGCCGACTGGTACGACTTCGAGGCGAAGTACGGAGAGGGAGGGATGGAGCTGGCGGTGCCGGCCCCGATCGGCGACGAGCAGCTGTCGCGGGTCCGTGAGCTCGCGACGCGGGTCTTCGCCCTGGCCGGCTGTTCCGGGCTCGCCCGCTGCGACTTTTTTGTCGAGGACGGCGGCGAGATCCTCGTCAACGAGATCAACACGATGCCTGGCTTCACCGAGACCAGTGTCTACGCGAAGCTCCTCGAGGCCTCGGGGATCGCCTACTCCGAGCTCTGCGACCGCTTGGTCAAGCTCGCCGGCGAGCGCCATCGACGCTCGCGCAGCTTTGAGTTCTGAGCGTTATTCCAGCAGCTTGATGTCGCTGACCTCGACCTGGTAGCGGCCTTCCTGGTCGCGGGCTTCGGAGAGCTTGTTGAACCAGAGCAGGAAGTAACGGGAGGGCTGCTTGACGTCGAGCTCGATCTCGGTGGTCCCTTCGGCCGCCGCCACCTCGCCCACCGGGTCCCCCCAGCCGGAGAGGTCGGCCGGGGCCGTGCCCGCCGGCGCGGCGAAGACCTCGGCGTTCCAGCCTGGGGTTGGGCTGCGGACCACCATCTTCGTCGGGGTCGCGTCGGACTTGGCCGTCACGTAGATGCCGACGCCCGGATCGGGGCCGGTCTTGGTCCCGGCGAAGGTTTCGGAGTCGTAGTGCTCCGTTTCCCAGGCGGTGCCGGTCGGGTTGCCGTCGACCGCGAGTCCGACCTTGCTGCTCACCTCCTTGCCGTCGCCCTCGGGGTCGTAGTCGGTCGCGGAAGAGGAGATCTTCACTTCCGATCCCTTGCCCTTGGCAGCCCCACCGTTGCCGATCGAGCCGTTGCCGATCAGGTGCACCGCGAGCAGGATGGCGCCGGCGACCAGCAGTAACCCGGCGATCGCCAGCCATGAGGCGCGTCTTCTCGTGGCGAGCCTGCGCTTCGGCGGCGGCACCGCGTCGAGCACACTGGTCGCCTCCCCGGTGGTGGACCCGGCCCGCGCCGCCTCCACCTCCAGGGCTGTCGAGAGGTCGTCGATCATCTCGCCGATCTCCTGGTAGCGCTCGCCCGGCTTCTTCGCGGTCGAGCGCTCGACTACCAGCGCCACCGCTGCCGAGATCCCCGGTCGCCGGCTCTGGACATCGGGCAGATCCTCGTTGACGTGTTTCATCGCCACCCCAACCTGGCTGTCGGCTTCGAACGGGACCTGGCCGACCAGCATCTCGTAGAGGACGACGCCGAGCGAGTAGATGTCGGAGCGCTGGTCGGAGCCCTGCCCCATCGCCTGCTCGGGGGCGACGTAGTCGGTCGTTCCCAGCACCCGCCCGGTCGCCGTCATCCCGTCCTGCTCGAGCTGGCGGGAGATCCCGAAGTCGGTCAGCTTGGCCCGGCCCTCGTGGTCGATCAGGATGTTCTGCGGCTTGATGTCGCGGTGGACCATCTTGCGGGCATGGGCGACGGTGAGGCCTCGCGCGACCTCGATCGCGTAGGCGATCGCCTCTTGGGTGTCGAGCGCCCCGATCCGCGAGATCCGTTGCTTCAGCGTCTCGCCCTCGACGTACTCGAAGACGATGTAGGGGTGGCCGCCATCCTCGCCGGCGTCGATCACCGAGACGACGTTGGGATGGGAGAGCTTGGCGACGGCCCGGGCCTCCTGACGGAAGCGCTCGAGCTGGTCGGCCTGCTCGGACATCTCGCGATGCATGACCTTGACCGCGACCGAGCGGTCGAGCGTCTGATCGCGGGCCAGGTACACCGTCGACATGCCGCCGCTGCCGAGCTTTGCCTCCAGCCGGTAGCGACCCGAAAGAACGGTGCCGATCATCTGGGCGCTGGTCGAACGGGCATCCATCTAGTTGGGCATATTGTCGGGCACGTGTCCGTAGAGGTTCGCTACTACTCCGATCCTGCCTGCTCGTGGTCGTGGGGTGCCGAGCCGAAGCTTCGCAGGCTGATGTGGGAGTTCGACGGAGAGCTCGATTTCAGCTGGGTCATGGGCGGTCTGGCGCGTCGTTTCGGTAAGGGCTGATGTGCAAGCGCCGCAAGCTGGACACCCCGACTGCCCTCCTGGCGACCGCGGTCGAGATCGCCGCCCTCGGCGGTCTTCATCGGCGCCAACGACGGGCCCCTGGCCCCGCTGGATGCGGTCGAGCGCTTTGGCCGGATCGCGACCAAGGAGGCCGAAGTCCTCGCCAACCGGCCCGGCCCGGGCTCTGACGGGGACGATGTGGGAGGAGGCTTAGGTAGCGCCCCCTCATCGATACCCAAACGGGTCCTTACTATTCAGGTTGACATTCGCAAACTCCTGCGAAAGGGTGCGGCGGGATGCGCCCGAGTCGAAACAGCCACCTCGTCCACGGCCTGCTCTGGGCGGCGATCGCCGTCGCTTTCCTCTCCCTGGCAACGCCGGCGGCTGAGGCGAGCGAAACCTGCAGCCGGGGCCTGAACGACGCAAAGCCGGGAGCGGCGCTTGACCCCCCGATCGCTCTGACCCCGACCACCCAGTCGGCGCAGAGGCAGGTCAACTTCGGAGCCGACCGTGACCAGAAGCTGATCCGGGACCTCACCGTCAGCACGAACAAGCCCCTGCCCCCCAGCCTGACCGCCGACCAGCTCAATTTCGAAGCCCTGCTCTCTCGCAGCGGCGAGTCGCTCGAGTCGACCGACTTTCCCGATCCGGGGTTCACCGAACCGAAGATCTCACCCGACCGGAAATCGATCGAGTTCTCGGTCTGCCTCGACCCCGATGGGATCTCACCCGGAAAATATGTCGGCGCGATCACCGTGGCCGGCCCGGCGGGCCTCAGCGCCACCTCGATCAACGTCACCGTCACCGCGAAAGAAGAAGGCCTCTTCTGGGTCGGCCTCAGCGTCTCGCTGGCGGTGGCGTTCTGCCTGCTCGTCCTCAAGGACGCCGCCACGGCCTTTGACGCTCAGGGAAAGAAGTGGGGCAAGGCGCTGCTGGTTCCGCTCAAGGACCTGCGTTGGTGGGGGGCGACGTTTGTCACCCTCGGCGCCGCCTTCGGCGCCCTCTATGCCATCTACAACAACGATCCCACCTGGGGCGCTACCGGGTTCGCGTCGATCTCGGCCCTGGTCGGCTCCGCTTTCGCCGCGATCGGCGGCCACTCGATCGTGACTTCTTTCAGCACGAAGTAGCCGAGCCGATGCGCCGCGCCGCCGGGTAATGACGGCGGAGCAGATCGAGCGCCGCGCTTTCATCCGCCGCAGAGACCACACAGCAGAAGCCGCAGCCCATGTTGAAGACCTCGCTCATCTCCTTGTCGGAGGCGCCGGATCGCTCCTGGATCAGCTCGAAGACCGGCGGCGCCGGCAG
>DATCBF010000325.1:0-2219 GCA_036512025.1 Solirubrobacterales bacterium | reverse complement strand
GAGTTCGGCGATCGCGTGCTCGACACCTGGGGCGCCTGGTCATTGCCGGAGCTGCCGAAGAAGATCGCCGTCGTCGGCGCCGGCGCCTCGGGTTGTGAGATCGCCTCCGCCTACGGGCGCTTCGGGGTCGAGGTGCTGCTGATCGAGATGCTGCCCCAGATCCTTCCGAACGAGGACAAGGACATGGTCCGCGTCGTCGAGCGCGCCTTCAAGAAGCAGAACATCACGATCTCCACCGGCACCCCGGTCGAAAACGTCGAGTCGGGCAAGGGCTCGGTCAAGTTCACCTACGGTGACAACTCGGCCGAGGTCGACTACCTGCTGATCGCCGGCGGCCGCGCCCCCGACACCGGGCCACTGGGGCTGGCCGAGGCCGGCATCGAGCTGGCCGAGAACGGCAAGGTCAAGGTCGACGAGTTCCAGCGCACCTCGAACCAGAAGGTCTACGCGATCGGCGACCTCGTCAACGCCAAGGCGCTCGCCCACAAGGCTTCCGAGGAGGGCGTCGTCGCGGTCGAGCACGCCGCCGGAGCGCCCACCCACCCGGTCGATCAGAACCTGATCGCCGGCGCCACCTTCTGCCACCCGCAGGTCGCCAGCGTCGGCCTCACCGAGGCGGCCGCCAAGGAGGCCGGGCACGATGTAAAGGTCGGCAAGCTGAAGCTCGGCGGAGTCGGCGCCGCGACCGTCTACGACGACCGCGACGGCCTGGTCAAGATCGTCGCCGACTCCAAGTACGGCGAGATCCTCGGCGCCCACATCGTCGGCAACCGCGCCTGCGACATGATCGCCGAGCTGGTCGCCGTGATGGCGCTGGAGGGCGGCTACCAGGAGGTGGCGCGCATCGTCCACCCCCACCCGACGATCTCCGAGGCGATCCTCGATGCCGCCCGCGCCGTCGACGGCTGGGCCACGCACGCTTGAGCGGCGCCCGCGCCAGCTTCTACTTCGACCTCGGCTCCCCCTATGCGTACCTGACCGCGGAGCGGATCAGCGGGCTCTTCATCGAGGCCGGGCTGGAACAGCCGGAGTGGCAGCCGATCCTGCTCGGGGGGCTGTTCCAACGCTTCGATCGCGACTCCTGGGCGAAGGGCCCCGGGCGCGAGGAGGGGATGGCGGATATCGAGCGGCGAGCCTCGGCCTACGGGCTGGCGCCGATCGTCTGGCCCGAGCCCTGGCCGGGCGACACGTTGGCGGCGATGCGGGTCGCGACCTTTGCCAAGCAGACCGGCCGCGCGGTCTCCTTCGCCCTCGCCGCCTTCCGCCAGGCCTTCGCCGCCGGCCGCGACCTGACCGACCCCGACAACGTCCTGATCGCCGCCGCCGCCTGTGAGCTTCATCCCAAGGCCCTGCTGAAAGCGGTGCAGACCGAGATCGTCAAATCGGCCCTGCGCGAGGCGACCGACGAGGCAGCCGAGCTGGGTGTGTTCGGGGTTCCGTCGCTGGTCGTCGGCGGCGAGGTCTTCTGGGGCGACGACCGGGTCGAGGAAGCGGTCGAAGCCGCCAGCTAAGGTGGCTTCAATGGCCAATCTCCCCGACGCCGCCACCTGTTACGAGCTGCTCGCGCGGATGGCGCTGATCCGCCGCTTCGAGGAGGAGGCGGGGCGCCAGTACCAGCGGGCCAAAGCCGGCGGCTTCCTGCACCTGGCGATCGGCGAGGAGGCAACGATCGTCGGCACCGCCTCGGTGATGCGCGACGAGGACTACCTGATCGGCACCTACCGCACCCACGGCCACGCGATCGCCCGCGGGACCGAGCCCCAGCACGTGATGGCGGAGCTCTTCGGCCGCGTTGACGGCACCAGCGGCGGCCGCGGCGGCTCGATGCACATCTTCGACCGCGAGAACCGCTTCATGGGCGGCTACGGCATCGTCGGCGGCAACCTGCCGATCGCCGCCGGGCTGGCGCTCGCCTCCGAGTACAAGGGCGAGGACGCGGTCACCGTCTGCATGTTCGGCGACGGGGCCTCCAACACCGGCAACTTCGGCGAGACGATGAACCTGGCGGCGCTCTGGAGCCTGCCCGTCTTCTTCCTGGTCGAGAACAACCTCTACGGGATGGGGACCTCGGTCGAGCGCCACTCGGCCCAGACCGACCTCTCGAAGAAGGCCGAGGGCTACGGCATCCCCGGCAGGCGGATCGACGGCATGGACGTGCTGGCCGTGCGCGAGGCCGTCACCGAGGGGATCCGGATGGCCCGCGAGGAGCGGCGGCCGAC
>DATCBF010000324.1:0-7874 GCA_036512025.1 Solirubrobacterales bacterium | reverse complement strand
CCACCGGACCTACATGGGAGGAGTCGAGCGGGGGGAGCGCAACCTGACACTCAAGAGCCTGGAGCGCATCGCCGCCAAGATCGAGCTTGACCCACGGTCGTTACTCAACCCGGACGACAGCGGGCCATCGGCCTGAAGCTTCCCCGGAACACCTGAGTCTCAAAGGGGCCGGCCGGAGGCAATGGCCGGGGTGCCCCGACTTGTTCAGGGATCAGGACACCCCGGCGTCGTCAGCCAGTTCGCAAGTGGCTAGTTGGACTTGCGGATGCTGAGTAGCGGCAGTACGTGCTGATTGCTCGTGATGCTCACGCCGATCACCTCCCTTCGCGGTTGCCCTGTGGCTTGCCCTGGCCACATAGGCACCCGGGCAAGCGCGACCACCACGAAGTTTGCTTTAAAGACTTAAACCGATGGAGCAAACAGAGCGCATTTTCCGCAGAGACATGCGGAATCTGACTAGACTGCCGCGCTCAAATCAAACCGATTACTGAAAGGACCAGCCGCAATGGGCGCTAGCAGCAAGGGGGCTGAACAAAGCCGTACGACGACAAAAGGCAAAGGCCGCGGAAAAGGCGGGCGATCATCGGAGACCGCCCAAAAGGCCGAGGAGGCAACCGCTGAAATTATCGACCGTCGTCTGACGAAAGCGCTTGCTCACCCGCTGCGTGTGCAGATTCTTGCCGTGGCCAATCAGCGCAAGATCAGCCCGAGCGAGTACGCCGAAGAGTTTGAGTACCCCCTTGCCACCGTCTCCTACCACTTCCGCAAGCTGGCCGAATACGACTGCATCGAACTGGTGGAAGAGAAAAAGATCCGGGGCACCTACGCGCACTTCTACAAGGGTTCCCGGCGTGGCCTGGTCAACGACGCCGACTGGCGGCAGCTCGGCAAAGCGATTCAGGCGGGCGTCAGTACGGCGGCCCTTCAGGACTTCATTGGTCGTTCAGTCCAGGCGCTGATGGCCGGCACTTTTGATGCCCGCGACGACAGCCATTTCTCGTGGATCGCCATCCTGCTCGATGAGCTGGGCTGGAGCGAATTCACCGAAGCCATGCGCCAGCTGCTGGAACGAGTGGTCGAGATCGAAGTCGCCGCCTGCAAGCGCCTGCGGGAGAATGGCGAGCCTGGCATACCGGCCACTTTCGCCCTGGCGGGTTTTGAATCGCCGAGGGAGAAGGAAGGCGGGCGGCGGTAAAGACCTACTGATTAGCTTTTCTGAAAACGACTTCAAGGGGTCAGTCGCAGTAGGGTGGTGCGAAGATCGTGCAGGGAGACCACGAGAGCACTGACGTTTTTATCGCGCATGCGGGCGAGGACAAAGAGGCGGTAGCCAGACCATTGGCCGACGCCTTGCTTTCTCTTGGCTGGGCTGTCTGGCTCGACGAGCTTAAGCTCACAATCGGTGACAGTCTCAGCCGCCGAATCGACGACGCCCTCTCGCGCACTCGCTTCGGTGTCGTCGTTTTGAGTCCGGACTTTTTCGCAAAAGAGTGGCCCCGGCGTGAGCTAGCGGGCTTGGCTGCTCGCGAGGTCGATGGCGGCTCCAAGGTCATCCTTCCCGTATGGCACAACGTGGACCATGCTTACATCGTTCAGCATTCACCAACGCTGGCTGACCGGCTCGGGGCTCTGACCAGCGCAGGCATTGAGAATGTTGCGCAAGAAATATCGCTAGCGCTTCGAGAGACGGCGGCTGTTACCTCGACTAGCGCGGAGGTAGATTCCGCCGAAACCACCAAAGTACGTAGACGCTCACTCCTCACAATTCCGACGACCGCTGACGAGCGATCGCGACTCGTCCAAAAGCAGTCAGACTGGTGGGAGTACCGCCTGTACGCCGGGGCACTTATGGAGGGCCGGATTGGACTGGAAGGCAAATGGCACGACCACCGGCTGCGGCTTCCCGCTGGTTTGCGCCGCGACCCTCCTGAAGACATCCCCGCTTTCTTAAGTCGCGAAATGGCGTTGCCACGCCGTAGCATGTTGATCCTCGACCGTCTCTTTGATGCTGCTGCTCTCGAAACGGCGTTTGGGCCACCGGGCACGGCGGGGGATGCAGAGCTGATCGAAAGCATTTCCAGGGGCGTCATCCAGACCTACGAGTCCATGATGGATTGGGCCGCTGCACTACGCGGAGTCAGCGTGCCGGGCGAATACGATGAGGTGACGGAGTTGACCGCGGGCTTGGTCAACGGTCCCGTCCGGCAGATACGCGATTTCATCCAGCTAGTAGCTGACCAAATCGCCCGGATCCCAGTGCTCTTGAAGGAGGCTGAGGCTAAGGGCGCAACTACGGAGTCTCCGATGTCTTTGGAGTTGGTGCTCCATGTCGAGCTTGATGGCAACGTAGAGGAGGAACTTCACGAGGCCCTCGGTCGATTGACGTAAGCGGGCGGCTTGGAAGCTCCGTCGAGGCGCGATGACAATAGGTGCTTGCCGTAGCCCGTTCGCTGAACATCCATCCTAGTTGCACAGCCGCAAGGGGAACGCTACCCTTGCCAGGCATGGCCTACATCCATACCTCCGGCGGCTTTGTAATTCGAGTGACGGCAGGCCGTGAGGCCATCGTCATGGCTCTCAAGGCTCCTCGTAACTCCGACATCGTGGAGTTTGAAACAGAAGGCCATGGAAGTCACCCCATCAAGGTTTCGGTCAACCTAGATGAGGTCGTGGCCATTACTGAAGAGCCGCTGCCACCATCGCAGTTTTAACACACGAAGCTGGTTAGTCAGCGAGGTTCTGGCCACCGAGTGGCTCCGGTATCAGTCTCCGGGCAGCGGCCTTGTGGAAATTGACGGGCCGATCAAGCAATCGTTCGCTTTTGTTTTGCTGAGAAGAGTTTAGGCGGAGGCGGTCAAGCGACGACGCAAGCGCGCAATGAACCCACTGCGCGGCTCGCCCAGCCATAGCTTTTCCTCCTCGGGGCTCATGCTGCTTCCCGCGAGGCCGCATTCAAGTTTCTGCAACGTTCGCCGATTTGACTCTTCATTCGTTTCACCGCTCCAGCGGACTACTCCTGGCTCAAGTTCCATGAGACGAATGTAGGTGTGGAACCGGCGGCAAGTGGTCGGCTGGGATTAGCAAGCCGGTAATAGCCCCGCTCTGTCCGCTGGAACTTTGGCGTCGTGGCGCGTGCGCCTTCTGACAGACAGGCCTTGAGCGAGCCCCGATTGACCTGGCGTTGAAGCAAGCCCTCGACTGCTTGCTGGACCTCGGAGACCTTCATCGAATCACCGGACTTCGCCAAAACGGTTACGACCGCTCTGGCCATATCGCCGGCTCTGGCCGGCGGCCGACTAGTTGGGCGGGCGTCGTAACGGGCACCCTGCAATAGGCGCTTCTGACAGGCACTGAGCCGAGTCAGCTTGTTTCGGGTGGCATGGTTTGAGAGTGCGCGGACAAGCTCCATCTACGAAGTGCTTGCACCTCGGCGCTTTTCTCGGCCGATACTGGAATCGCAACCAACTCCGGAGGCAGCTTAGTCAAAGGTCTGGTCAAGTAGCCCCTTATCGAGGGTCACCTTGAACACTGAGCCGGGCGCGCTGATCGTGCACCGAAGTCCTCGGACCGCCGCTCGCATGGCCAAGATGACAAGACGGTGAAATCAAAACGGCTCAGCTTGCTTCGTCGCCACCGCCGGGAGCTGGGCGTAGTCGAGCCATTCTGGGAGGCTCAGCTCGCGGTGCTGGTGACGATCGTCCTCTACGTGGCGTTGCCAGCAAAGCTGACGGTCGGGCCTCGCTGGCTCGTTCCCGCCCTGGAGGGTGCGCTGCTGATCGGACTGGTGATCTCGACGCCATACCTGCACCACACCCAGTCGCCCTTTCACCGGCGCTTGACGATCGGCCTGATCGCAATCGTCACCGCGGCAAACTTCACGGCGGAGGGGCTGTTGATCAACAATCTGCTCAAGGGCGGTGCCAGCGGAGGACGTACGTTGGTCATGTCGGCCGCCGCAATCTGGTTCACCAACGTGGCCGTCTTCGGCCTCTGGTTCTGGGAGATCGATCGAGGCGGTCCCCATATGCGCACCGCGCCGAAGGCACGTGCACCGGACTTCCTCTTTCCCCAGATGAACGCTGGGGGGTCGATCGAACGCGGCTGGCACCCAGCCTTTTTGGACTATCTCTACGTCGCGTTCACGAACGCAAGCGCCTTCAGCCCAACCGACGCGATGCCGCTGACCGTGAGGATCAAGGCCCTGATGCTGGCCGAGTCGATTGCCTCATTTCTGACCGTCGGCCTGGTCGCTGCCCGCGCCGTGAACATCCTCAACACCTAGCCTCCATCTGAGACTCTCTAGGGCATGGCGTCGAACCGCTCCCAACGCAAGCAGCACGCGCTCGAGCTGTTCGAGGAGCTGCCGGCTCGCTACGACGAGCTCGGGGCGGCGCTGAGCTTCTTTCAGGATCCGCGCTGGCGGCGAGCAGCGGTGGAGGCGGTCGAAGCCGGGCCCGATGATCGCGTTCTCGACATTGCCTGCGGGACTGGCCTGGTGAGTCGGGCGCTGGTCGAGCGCTGGGGCAGCCAAGTGGTCGGGCTCGATCAGAGCGCGTCGATGTTGGGACGGGCCAGGGCAATGCTGGCTGAAGATCCGCGGCTGGCGGCGAGGATCGCCTTCGTCGAGGGCGAAGCCGAGAGCCTCCCCTTCGCCGACCGGGAGTTCGACCACCTCACCTTCACCTACCTGCTGCGCTACGTCGACGATCCGGCAGCGACGTTGCGTGAGCTGGCGCGGGTGGTCAAGCCGGGAGGGCGAGTGTCGAGCCTCGAGTTCTGCGTCCCGCGCGGAGTCTGGTTCTGGCCCTGGCGCCTCTACACCCGGGTCGGGCTGCCGGTCCTCGGTCGAATCGCATCGCGGAGCTGGTTCGAGGCCGGCCGCTTCCTCGGCCCCAGCATCGAGGGCTTCTACCGCAGCTATCCATTGCGCCGGCAGATCGGGCTCTGGGAGGCGGCGGGCATCGAGCAGATAGAGGTACGACGGATGAGCCTGGGCGGCGGCGTCGTCATCTGGGGCACCGTTGGAGACTGAGTCCAGCCCTCGCCCCGCCTTTTACGCTCTGCGCCCAGGCGGCTGGCGCGACCTGGTGACGGTGCTGCACCCGCCCTACACGCTCTGGCACGTCAGCAACGTGGCGATCGGGGCTGCGGCGGCGGGGCATGTCTACGCCGGTCGTCTGGCGGCGGCGATCGCAGCTTTTTTCCTCGCTGTCGGAGTCGGAGCGCACGCCCTGGACGAGCTTCACGGACGGCCGCTGGGCACGCAGCTTTCCCGACGCACCCTCATCGCATTGGCACTCGGGGGTCTCGGCGGTGCCCTGGCGATCGGCATCGTGGGGACGATCGTCGTCTCCCCCACCCTGGCGCCGCTGGTTTTGGCCGGCGGCTTCATCGCTCCCGCCTACAACCTGGAGTGGTTCGGCGGTCGTTTCCACACCGATTTCTGGCTCGCGGCGTCCTGGGGCGGATTCTCGGCATTCACCGGCTGGTGGGTGAACTCCCTCGGCCTACACTCGGTCCGCGAAGCGATCGCAGCCGGCGCCGCAGTGCTCGCCTGCTTCTTCCTCACCATCGTCCAGCGGCGACTCTCGACGCCGGTCAGGGAGCTGCGACGCCGCACCCTGGCAGTCAAAGGCGAGCAGCAGCTGACCGACGGGACGGTCCGTCAACTCGACCGGGCGGATCTCGCCGCGCCGCTCGACGGCGCACTGCGGGGCCTCTCCGTCGCGGTGCCGTTGCTGGCTGTCGCGACGATCGCCCTGCGTCTCTAGGCCGATCGTCACGGCCATCGCTCATGGATGAGTGGAAGGCCGCCAGCGGGGTCCTCGTCAACACCCGCGGGATCCCGCACCCAACCGCGTGGGCTCATGGCACCCACGCGGTCGGACCAAGGCTCGGACTACGGCAGGATGTAGTTGAAGGTGAGGATTGACGCACCGCTGTTGCCGCTCATCGGTTTCGACGTGAAGCTGCCGAGAGCGCCGTTGTATTTTCCTGTCCCTCCGGTGATGGCTCCGGTGACACCAGCTTCGGTGAAGATTTCCTTGCTGCCTGCGCTCAGGGCAAAGGTGCCGCCAGGCGCGATCACGGTGCCGTTGCAGGTGCCTTCGAGACCTTCACCCGAAGAGGGCTGAGTAGCGAAGCAGACGGCTTTGAGTTCTCCGACCGTCGTTTTCCCCGAGTTCTGCAGTGGAAACGAGATGGTGGCGCCGCTACCAGGGGCAAAGCCTTTCCCGGTATTCCCAATCGGGGTCAAGGTGCCCGCGTTAGCGGGTTCGATCAGCGTCAGGGTTCCTTCTTCACCGTGTGACTTTGACGATCCGCAACCCGCCAGCAAGGTCAGCCCTGCCACCAGTCCCAATGCAAGTACCACGATCTGCATGCGCTTCATTTACATCTCCCGTCTGTAGAGAAAACAGCCTTTCTCCCCTTAGGCATTCGGCGCCACCTGATCCTGGGGATTCAATTTTGCGGTGTAGGAAAGTGGCTTGCCGATCGTGCACTTGCCGCCCTTGGCTCTGATCGTCCCCTCGATGGTCGTCGGGTTGACGACGGCGCCGGTGATCTTCAGCTTCAGGGTGAAGGAGGGGGCCGTAGAGCCGACGAGGCTCTCTCGCCGTTGGGTTACGTGAGTTGAGAAGCCATAGCTGCCGTGCGAGAGCTTCAGTGGCGTCCGCGGGAAGCCGAAGGCGGCGAATGGCGCTCCGTGGAACCCCGCCGCCCTCTTCGCCTTCGGGCAGTGGATCACACCGCCGCTGAGCGCGAACTCGCTGCCCAGCGCGGCCGCCCCTTCTTCGATCGTCTTGCCGGTGGCCCCGCTGACGAGGGTCAGCGTCAGGGTCCGGTGGACACCGGCGGGAGTCTGGAAGGCCCTTTCGGGCGTCGGTAGTGGCGGGGCCGCCAGCGCCACAGCAACGCTGACGAGCACAGCGACGGCGGCGATTGCCGCAGCGCCCATTCCTAGAATTGACCTCGCTGTCCGTGTCACCTTTCTCCTTTGATCAGGCGCCGGCGCAGAGTGCGCTCTGTCCGGGGTCTTCGGGTTCGACCAGGTGCGGTTCGACCACTGACGGATCGCCGATCTTCACGATCAGGTCGGCAGCCTCGTATCCGGTCGAGTTGGCGCCCCCGAAGCTGCGCTCGACCTCGATCGAGACGGGGATCGTCTCGCGATGGGCGCGCAGGGTCTGAGAGTTGCGGATCCGCGTGATCTGGACGATCACGCAGGCTTCCGGTCGCACCGCGGTCCCGACCGGCGAGCCCTCGTCGGCGACGCTGAGGCCGAGGAGCGCCTGGGCACAGTTGGACGATCGCACCGCTTTCGCGGTCTCGAGCGTCTTCGGCACGCCGATGCGACAGAGGTTCTTCTCTTTCAGCCTGATCGCCTTTGCCGGCTGGGGCTGTGACCCGTTCCCGACGCCAAGCCGGCCGACCGGCAGGTCGATGGCGCCGTCGGTGCCACGGTAGGCCCGGGCGGTGACGCGCGGCTGGGCGCATTCGGTGATCGACGCGGCGCTGGGGTCGACCGCAAACCCATAGTGGATCTGCAGTCGCAGAACCTCGGCATTCCCTTCTCGTTTGGCGGTGCCGACCGGGAATTCTTCGGTCCCCGGAACCAGTGGAGTGAGGTTGACGGCTTCTTCGAATGCCGGCGGACAGTTCGAGGCCTCCGTCGGGGCGCCGGCGCCGGCCGCCCGGCTTGCTCCCGCGCCGAGAAGCCCCGCGACGGCGATGGAGACGACGGAAAGGGCGACTACGGAAAGGGCGACTACGGAAAGGGCGGCGCGAGCGCAAACTCTCATGACCGGGCATGCCACCAGTCGCAGGGGATTGCGTCAATACGTGATCTGACGTATAACGACAGCGGTTCGCGA
>DATCBF010000323.1:0-12944 GCA_036512025.1 Solirubrobacterales bacterium | reverse complement strand
AGCTGGTCTTGCCCCGGCCGCGAAATTATCCCTCACCAAAAATCTTCCTGTGGCGTCGGGCATCGGCGGCGGCAGCGCCGATGCGGCGGCGGTCCTGCGCCTGGCCACGGGCGAGGTCACCGGCCTCGACGCGCTTGCGGCTGAGCTTGGAGCCGACGTCCCCTCCCAGCTCGATCCTGCCCTGGCGCTGGTGCGCGGAATCGGCGAGCGGGTCGAGCGCTTGCCCGACCCCGCATCCCACGCGGTGGTGCTGCTGCCCGGCGGCGGCGGGCTCTCGACCGCCGACGTCTTCGCCAAGGCGGATCGGCTTGGGCTCGGCCGTGGCGATGCGGAGATCGAGGATGTCGCCGGCCGGCTCCGCACCGCGGCCGGCGCCGGCGCTTCGCCTCTCTCCTACACGGAGCTTCTCCACAACGATCTCGAGCCCGCGGCCCGCTCGCTGCGGCCCGACATCGGCGACGCCCTCGATGCTCTGCGCGACGCCGGAGCGCCGCTTGCCCTCCTCACCGGCTCGGGCCCAACCGCGTTCGGCCTCTTCGAGAGCATCGCCGCCGCCCGCGAGGCCGCGGCTCGGATCGACCGCGACGACGCGATCGTCTGCGAGGCGGGTCGGGCGCGATGAAGATGCCTGGGGAAAAAAGCGGGGCGCGCAAATGGCTGATCCGGCTCGCGATCGTGGCGGTGGCGGCGACCGGCTACTACCTGGTCACCAGCACGCTCGGCCATCAGAACTTGCAGAAGCTGCTGGAAGAAATCTCCAGCACGCTCGGCGCCTGGACCTATCTGTTGGTGGGCATCTTCGCCTTCGCCGAGACCGGCGCCTTCGTCGGCCTGGTCGTGCCGGGGGAGACGGTGATGTTGCTCGGCGGCGCCGTCGCCGGCCAGGGCGCGATCAGCATCTACGTTCTGATCGCGGTTGCCTGGTTTGCCGCCTGGGCGGGCGACACGACCAGCTTCTTCGTCGGCCGCCGCCTCGGCCGTGAGTTCGTGATCAAGCACGGCCCGCGCGTCGGCATTAGCCATGAGCGCTTCGAACGGGTCGAGGACTACTTCTCCCGCCACGGCGGCAAGACGATCTTCATCGGCCGTTTCATCAGCCTGATCAGGGCCTTTGCCCCCTTCGTCGCCGGTAGCTCCGGGATGCGCTATCGCGCCTTCGTCCCCTACAGCATCCTCGGCTGTGGGCTCTGGGCCAGCGCCCACATCCTCGTCGGCTACTTCTTCTCGCGCAGCATCGAGACGGCAGCCAAGTACGCGGGCAAAGGCGCCTTCCTGCTCGCCACCCTGATCGTCGTCATCGTCGCCGCGGTTGTCTTGGTCCGTTATTTCCGCGACGAGGAGAACCGGCGCGCCACGGTGCGATGGATGCAGGCCCACGCGGCGACTCGCTGGCTTGTCGTCCTCAGCCGCCGCTTCCAGCCACAGCTCCAGTTCCTCTGGAACCGGGTCACCCCGGGCGGCACCTTCGGGCTCGAGTTCACCTCGCTGATGGCGACGCTGGCCGTCGCCCTCTTCGTCTTGATCGCCTACACGGTGATCGTCAACGGCGAACCCGGGCCGACGCCCGGCGACCTGACCGCGGCCGAATTCGTCGAACGGATCCAGGTCTCCTGGCTGACCAGCATCGCCAAGGTCGTCACCGAGCTCGGCGCCGGCGCCGTCGTCTGGCCGCTCGCGTTCATCTGTGGCGCCTTCCTCGTCGCCGGTCGCCGCTGGGCGGAGTTCGGGGTGTTGATCACCGGGATGGCGATCGTCATCGTCGGCGTCCACGAGATCAAGGCGATCGTCGACCGCCCCCGCCCGACCGAGGGCCTGGTCGGTGTCTCCGGCTCGTCCTTCCCAAGCGCCCACGCCGCCTACTCGACCTTCTACGTCTGGCTGGCGTTCACGATCGTGATGCGCTTGAGGGTGGGAATGGCGCGGGGCTCGGCCTTGATCGCGGCGGGGATCGCACTGGCCGCTTTGATCGGCCTTTCCCGCGTCTATCTCGGTGTTCACTACCTCAGCGACGTCAATGCCGGCTGGGCGCTTGGCGCCGCGGGCTTCGCTCTCTGTGCCGCGGTGGCCCTGGTCGTCACCACGTTGAGGCAGAATGGTGACGATGGGCGTCTTCGCGCTACAGGAAATCGGCCATGAGTACCTGCTGTTCGGCATCGCCGGGCTGGTCAGCCTGGTTGCTTTCGTCGCCCTGATCCTGGTCCCGGCGCTCAGTTCCTACGGTCGGATCTGGGAGAAGGCAGCGGCCGGGTTCCTCTCGATCTTCGTCCTCGTGGCGCTGGTCCTGGTCGGTGTCGTGATCGGATTGGTCTTCGTCATCTACTACCCCGACATCGTCGATCTCTTGCACGGCCACTAGATCCGAGCGAGGCTGGGGATAATGAGCGGATGTCTGCAACCGCAAAAGGGCAGAAAACCCCTGCAAAACCTGGAGGAATCGGAACCCTCGACGCACTGGCTGAGACGGTTGAATCCGGCGCCGGGCTGCCCGCGGTCGCCCGCGCGGCCGCCAAAGTGCTCGATGCCAGCGTCGCCCTGATCGACCGCTCCAGCGCCGTTCTGGCTGTCGCTGGGGCATCTTCGGACCAGGAGAAGAAGCTGCTCTCCGGCGGAGAGGGAGTCACCGCGGTCGAATTGCGGGTCGCCGACAGCGCCGTCGGCGAGCTTCGCTACCGAGCCAAGGTGGCGCCCGATCCGGCGATCGCCCGGATGGTGACGATGCTGCTGGCCCTCGAGCTGGAGCGCTCGCGCTCGCCGGAGTGGGAGAGCGAGGAGGTGGCCGGCGTTTTCGTCGACGCGGTCCTGGATCGCAAGGTGACCGACCGCGGCGACATCCTCGCCCGCGCCGCCGAGCTGGGGACCGACCTCGAGCACGGCGCCGGGGTCCTGATCGTTCGCGTCGCCCCCCGCGCTGCCCAGTCGGGGGAGTGGCGTGCCCGGGTGCTGACTCTGGCCCTGCGGGCGCTGCGATCGCTTGCGCCCGGCTCGCTTGCCAGCTCGGAGGGGGGAGAGATGGCGACCGAGATCGCGGTCCTCGTCCCCGCCGCCGACGAGGAGCGCCTGGCGCGAGTGGCAAATGGGGTCTCCCGGGAGCTGGCCGACAGCCTCTCAGGCTTCCACCTGACGATCGGGCGCAGCCGTCACGCCGTCGATCCGGTCGATCTCTACCGCTCCGGTAGCGAGGCTCGCCTTGCGGTCAACGTCGGCGAGGCCGAGGGGAGGCCGCTGCTCGCCTTCGAGGACACCGGCGCCTACCGGCTGCTGCTGCCGGCGATGAGCGAGGATCCGCGCGAGCTGGAGCGTTTCTACGCGGAGACGATCGAGCCCCTCTCCGCCTACGACGATCAGTACGAGACCGAGCTGGTTCTCACGATCGAGGCTTATCTAGACAACGACGGCAACGTCGCGGCGACCGCCAAACAGCTTTTCACCCATCGGCATACGATCCGGTACCGTCTTGAGCGTGCCAGGGAGCTTTGTGGCCATGACGTTTCTGCAACCGAGGGCCGAGAGAAGCTCGGCCTCGGCCTCAAGGCAATGCGCGTCCTCGGCATAGCCTCTCCGCGCGGCCCGGCCCTTGAGCCCGGAGCCGAAGGCGGCACGGTGCGCCGGACGTCGGAAGACTGACGGAGCGCCTGAATAAGCTCAACGCCATCGTTGGGGAGTCGGCTAATTGGCAAGCCTCGGGTCTTTGGAGCCCGCAATCCCGGTTCAAGTCCGGGCTCCCCAGTTTCAGCCCTGCTTGTGTCCGGGAGGGCACTTAGGGTCCTTGCATGGAGATGAGTCCCTCGATCGACCCTCAGATTCGCGAGGGTCTCGCGCGCAGCTGGAAGGGCCTGATGGTCGTCGGCGTCCTGGCGATCCTGATCGGTTGTGTGGCGATCGTGGTGCCTGCGGTCGCCTCCGTCGGCACGGCCATTTTCATCGGTTGGATCCTGCTCATCGCGGGGGCGTTCCTGGTTGCCGCCGCCTTCACGGCACACTCGATCGGGACCGTCATCCTGCGGCTGGTCTGGGCGGCGTTGACCGTGATCGTCGGCGTCTACCTGATCGCCGAACCCCACAACGGAACCCTCACCCTGACCCTTGTCCTCGGCATCTACTTCCTCTTCATGGGTCTGACCCGGATCGCCGTCGCCTTCGCCGGCCGCGGCCGGCCAAACGCCGGCCTGGTCGGCCTCAGCGGTTTCGCCGGCCTCCTGATCGGCATCCTCGTCCTCGCCAAGTTCCCCAGCTCCGCCGACTGGGCAATCGGCCTGCTCGTAGGAATAGATCTCATCTTCGCCGGCTGGACCTTGACCTCGGTCGCACTCGTCGGCCGAGATCTCTCCCGAAGCTGACTGAGTTCCAAGCGCGCGCATGTCGCTTCGCCTGTAGCCATGTCGGCAGTCTTGGCTCGCACCAGCTCCCCACACGCGATGAGCAAGCTGCTGTCTGTCCTTTGGTGAGTCGGCTCGGGCGGGTGGCGTCGGGTGGGGTGGCCTCGCGCAGGGCGGAGTCTGCGAAGGGCAAGATCTCGACCCTGCACGCGCTTTCGTCCCGGCGCCCGAGAGTAGATCGCAGCCCAAGCGAGGCCACCCCACCCGACGACAGGACCCGCCCGCCGATCCCCCACAAGGGACAGAACCCGCCCCCACCTCTACGATTCGTCGGTGAATTCGCCTCTGGCCTTGGTCATGGCGGCCGGTGAGGGCACCCGTATGCGCTCGTCGACGCCGAAGATGCTGCACCCCGTCTGCGGACGCCCGATGGTCGCCTGGCCGATCCTCGCCGCGCGCGAGGCCGGGGCCGGGCGGGTTGCGGCGATCGTCTCGCCGGGGAGAGACATCTCCGTCGGGCTTCCCGCGGGCGCCGAGACCGTGATCCAGCCCAAGCCCGACGGCACCGGTGGCGCGATCCGCGCCGCTCTGGAGTTGATCGAGGCGAGCGAGACGGTGCTGGTCCTCTCCGGCGACGTGCCTTTGCTTTCGACCGAGGTGATCGGGGGGTTGCTCGATGCCCATGCCGCTTCCGGCGCGGCGGCGACGATGCTGACGATCGAGCTCGACGATCCAGGCTCCTACGGCCGCGTCGTCCGCGGCTCCGGCGGCGAGGTCGAGCGTGTCGTCGAGGCCAAGGCCGCCGGAGATGCCAGCGCCGAGCAGCTCGCGATCCGCGAGATCAACGCCGGCACCTACGTCTTCTCCGCCGCGCCCCTGGCCGCGGCCCTCGCCGGGCTCTCCAACGACAACGCCCAGGGCGAGTACTACCTGCCCGACGTTTTCCCCGCTCTGAGGGAGAGCGACCAGACGGTCGCCGCCCACATCGCCGACGACATCGCGGTGACGATGGGTGTTAACAACCGGGCCGACCTCGCCGCGGTCGAGGTCGAGGCCCGCTCTCGCATCCTCGAGCGTCACATGCTCGCCGGCGTCACCGTCGTCGATCCCGGCTCGACCTGGGTCGAGGTCGATGTGGAGATCGCGGCCGACGTCAGGATCGAGCCCGGCACCAGCCTGCGCGGCAAGACCGAGGTCGGCGCCGGCTCGGTGGTCGGGCCGCTGACGACCTTGATCGACACAAGCCTCGGGGACGACGTCGCCGTTCCGCACTCCTACCTGGTGGATTGCGAAGTGCTCGACGGCTGTAGCGTCGGCCCCTTCGCCTATCTGCGCCCGGCGGCGGTGCTCGAGCCCGGCGCCAAGGCGGGCGCCTTCGTCGAGATCAAGGGCTCGCGGATCGGCGCCGGCTCCAAGGTTCCCCACCTCTCCTACATCGGCGATGCCGAGGTCGGCGCCGGCAGCAATCTCGGCGCCGGCACGATCACCGCAAACTACGACGGTTTCCGCAAGAGCCGGACGGTGATCGGCGACAACGTGCGTATCGGCGTTGACACGATGCTGATCGCCCCGGTAGAAGTCGGGGACTCCGCCTACACTGGCGCTGGCGCTGTGATCAAGGCCGACATCCCCGAGGGGGCACTTGCCGTGAGCAACAACGACCAGCGGAACATCGAGGGCTTCGCCGATCGCAAGGCAGCCGAGACTCGGGAGGATGAAAAGCCGTGAGCACGATTGAGGAGCGTCCCGGGTCGGCGCCGACCGCCATACCCCACGACTACTCGAAGCGGATGATGATCTTCGGTGGCCGCTCATCCGGAGAGCTGGCCGCCAAAGTCGCCGGCAAGCTCGACCTCGATCTTGGCCAGGTGACGCTGAAGACCTTTGCCAACGGCGAGGTCTACTGCCGTTACGAGGAGTCGATCCGCGGCGCCGATGTCTTCCTGGTCCAGTCCACCTGCGCCAACGAACAGACGGAGATGACTCCGAACGACGCGCTGATGGAGCTGCTGACGATGGCCGACGCGGCCCAGGGCGCCTCCGCCCATCGGATCATCGCCGTCATGCCCTGGTACGGCTATGCGCGCCAGGACAAGAAGTCGGCCCCTCGCGAGCCGATCACCGCCCGCATCGTCGCCAAGTGTCTGGAGAGCGTCGGCGTTGACCGGATCCTGACCATGGACCTGCACGCCGGCCAGGTCCAGGGCTTCTTCCACGTCCCGGTCGACCACATGACGGCGATGCCGATGCTGACCCAGTGGTTCATCGACCAGAACCTGACCGATGAGCTGGTGATCGTCTCCCCGGATGCGGGCCGGGTCAAGACCGCCCGCAACTTCGCCCGCAAGGTCGGCACCCACTGGGCGGTGATGGAGAAGGAGCGCCCGGCCCAGCAGGTGGCCGAGATCGGCTACGTCGTCGGTGACGTCAAAGGCAAGACCGCCGTCCTCGTCGACGACATGATCGATACCGCCGGCACCCTCTGCGCCGCCGCGCAAACGGTGCTCGACGAGGGCGCCGCCCGCGTCATCGCCTGCGCGACCCACGGCGTCTTCTCCGGCCCGGCCTATGAGCGGCTCGCCTACGAGAACTCCGGCATCGAGAAGATCGTCGTCTCCGACACCCTGCCCCTGCGCCCCGGCGCCCCGGACAACATCACCACGATCTCGACCGCCGGCACCTTTGCCGACTCGATTCGCCGCATCTTCACCGACGACTCAGTTTCCGAGATATTCGCCGGCGAGAACCAGCTCTTCTAGTCTTCTCTGCTGTGGGCGGCGCCAGGGCAGGATCGTCGCGTTCGCCTGGGTTGGGCCTCTGGGCCGGCCTGCCGTTCGCGGCTCTCTTCCTCCTGGTGCTGGCGATCGGCGCCCTCCCTGGGAGCGACTGCAGCGATTCGTCGCACGGCACGTCAGCGGGGGAAGTGCTGGTGGCGGCGGTTGCCTGTGCGGCTTCGGTCGGCTGTATCGCCGCCGGCAGCTATCGCCTCGGAGCGCTGCTTTTCGGGGAGCCAAGGGTCTCTGGGCTGCAGGTGGCGCTGGCGGCCGTATTTGTCGGCCTGACGATCCTGGCGGCAGGGATTTACGACTCGGGTCGTAGCGTCACTTTTCTCGGACACATCCTCATAGTCGGAACCGCGGCGACGGCGGTCGTCTTCCTCGTCCTGGTCGTGGCTCTCATCGCCCGCCGAACGGTCGACGAAGCTGGTCTCTTCGTGCCGCTCTACCTGCTCGGAGCGGGTCTCTTCGTCTACCCCATCTTTGCCCTGCTCGCGCTGGGCGCAAGCCGCGGGGCCTTCTGTTGAGGCTCGTCGGCCACAAGGGCGCCGACCTGATCGTTCCCGGCAACACGATCGCCAGCTTCGAGGCGGCGGTCGAGGCCGGGGTCGACACGATCGAGTTCGACGTGCTCTGGCTCCGCGACGCCCACCTGCCGCTCGAGCAGCGGGCGCCCCTGGTCGTCGCCCACGACTGGCACGACGCCGAGCGGCGCATGCCGCTGAACTTGACCGAGGCCCTCGACGCCTTCCTGGCGCCGCCTCTCGACAAGGTTGAGATCGACCTCGACATCAAGCTGCCCGGCAGGGAGGAGGAGATCGTCGCCGCCCTGCGGGAGCGCGACCTGGTCGGCCGGGCGATGGTCTCGACCATGGAGCTCTACAGCCTCGGTCGAATCCTCGAACTGGAGCCGAAGCTGCGGCGCGGCTGGACCTATCCCAAAGTGACCAAGGACTGGAACTCGAAGACGTGGACGAAGCCGTTGATGCCAGTTGCGCTGTCGGTGATGCGCCAGCGCCTACCCGGACTGGCGGCGGAGCAGCTGCCGAAGTTCGGCGTGGCCGCGATGTGGGTCTACCACCCGCTGGTCAGCGCCCGTCTCGCTCGCATCACCAAGCTGGCCGGGGTAGAGCTGATCGCCTGGACCGTGGACGACCCCAGTCGGATGCAGCGCCTGGCCGAGCACGGGGTCGATGGCATCTGCTCCAACGACCCACGCCTCTTTGCGCGTTTGCTGGATTAACCACGCTCCGGTGTGGTTAATCCAGCAAACGACGCTCAGACGGTTCCCGGCGTTGCGGTCGGTGGCGCGTTGCGGCCGCCCTTCTTCTTGCGCACCGCCGACTCCATGTCCTCGGCGGTGAAGCCACCGACCGCTTCGCCGTCGATCGCGTAGCGATAGAGGGCGACTCCGAAGATCCCGCTGAGCGCGCGGGCGACGAGCATCGCGATCGCCATCCCCAGCACGCCGATGACGAGCAGTAGCGCCCCGGCGTAGCTGGCCGAGGACCAGACCGAGAGCCCGAGCACGATCAGCAGTGCGGAAGGCAGTACGCCAAAGAGGAAGACGGCGGCGCCGATCGCGATGTTGCCGGTCACCTGCTGTCCCCAGCGCGATTTGAAGAGGATGCTTGAGCGCTTCAGGGTCTCGAAGGGCCCGGCCCCCTCGAGTGCGATCACCGGCACCGCGAGGAAGGTGATCAACGACCAGCCGATGTCGAGCAGGCGGCCGAAGATCGCCCCGGCGAGCCCGCCCTGGTTCTCGAGCAGGCTGAGGACCAGGCCGACCACGGTCGAGACTGCGGCCCAGCCGCAGATCTGCGAGAACCGGCTGCGCGAGACGGCGAGGCCGTCGGCGACCGTCGCCTGCTGCCCGCGAAAGATCATGTCGGCCGCGGCGGCAAGGCCGACGCTGAAGTAGATCCCGATCACCGCCAGCAGGTAGAAGCCGATCACGGCGAGAGCGGCGCCGACGGCGGTCTCGTGTTCGGCAATCAGATAGATCCCGGGGCCAAGCACGATCACGGCCATCAGGACTGTCGCAAAGGCGCCGTAGAGCGGGAAGCGGATCAAAGCCTGGTTCTCTCTCAGCAACGCCCAGCTTTTCTTGGTCAAGCCCCAGCCGCGTCGAATTTTGCTCATCTCCGTACTCCTCTCAGGCGTTGCTCGCCAGTCCGGGGGTCCGCATCACGCCTCTTCCCTCGAAATAGCTCCACTCCTGCTCGCCCAGCTCGGTCGCCGGCTCGTCGCCGTAGACCCACTCGCGCATGATTCGGTGCCAGTTGCGTTTGGCTCGCAGCTGGCCGAGCACGGCGACGACTCCGATCTCCATCCGCCGGCCCATCAGCTCATCCGCGGGCATCGACTCGCGTCGCATCAGGTCGAAGTACTCCGAGCGGGGGTCGTGGGTGGATTCGATGATCTTCATCACCCGCCTGGCGCTGATCTCGATCTCTCGGTCTTCCAGGTACCAACCGCCGATCGAGCGCACGTGCTCAAGCAGGCGCTCGGCGTCGAGCTTGGAGGGTTTCTTGACGAAGCCGAGGTCGTGCAGCGATTCGCGCAATGCCTCGGGATCGTCGCGGGCGGCGGCGTCGACAGCGCGCTGCTCGAGCAGGATCTGCTCGCGATCGAGCTTCTTCGTCATCCCGAAGTCGAGGAAGGCGACGCGGCCGTCGTGCATGAGGATGTAGTTGCCGGGGTGGGGGTCGGCGTTG
Source organism: Solirubrobacterales bacterium (assembly GCA_036512025.1). Classification (GTDB taxonomy): domain Bacteria; phylum Actinomycetota; class Thermoleophilia; order Solirubrobacterales; family 70-9; genus DATCBF01. The sequence continues at coordinate 3,134 of DATCBF010000323.1, read as the reverse complement.
AAGTGCTGGAGGTGGTAGATCGAGCCGAAGCTGCCGCGAAAGACGATCTCGCCGAAGCGGCTGCGCTCCTCGGCCGGCAGTTCCTTGATCTCCTCGAAATCGAGCCCTTCGACCAGCTCGGTGACGAGCACCCGCCGCCGCGAGAGCCGGGTGATCACGTCGGGGACGTAGATGAAGGGGTGGTCGCGGTAGGCGCGGGAGAAGGTGCGCTGGTTCTGCGCCTCGTACTCGTAGTCGAGCTCCTCCATCACCCGCTCACGGATCTCGTCGGCGATCGCCTTGGCGTCGAGCCCGGGGGCGATCGCCCGCGCCAGCCGCACCAGGGTGCCGGCGTTTCGGAGGTCGGCGTCGAGTGCCTCGGCGATCCCGGGGTACTGGATCTTGACCGCGACCTGGCGGCCGTCGAGCATCTCCGCCCGGTGCACCTGCCCGATTGATGCGGCGGCGAAGGCCTCGGTCTCGAACTCGGCGAACAGCTCTGAGACCGGTTCGCCGTCGTACTCTTCCAGCAGCACCTTCTCGACCTTCTCCCAGGGCATCGCCGGCGCGTCGGTGCGCAGTTTCGCCAGCTGCTCCTGATAGATCTCGCGGTACTCCTCGGGGATGAACTCGGTGTCGATGAAGGAGGCGAACTGGCCGAGCTTCATCGCCGCGCCCTTCATCTGGCCGAGCGCGCCGACCATCTTCATCGCCGTCTCCAGGTGGCGCTGCTCCAGCCGCTCTTTGCTGCCCTCGTCGGAGCGGCCGACGTTGGTGGCTTTGGTGCCCGCATAGCGGGCTCCCTGGACTCCGACAATCGAGCCCAGCTTGGCCGAGCGGCGGACCCGGCCCTTGGGGATTTTCGACTCGTCAGCCATTGCCGAAGGTTGGCACAGGTTCCGAATTTCGCGGGTTCTCTATTCTCTCCCGTCCAATGGCTGGCAAACGCGAGACGCTGAAGGCCGCTCCCCGGGCGGACTTTGGCTCAAGAACTACCCGTCGCCTGCGGCGCAGTGGCCTCGTGCCCGGCGTCGTCTACAGCGGTGGCGCCGATGCCAAGGCCTTTCAGGTGGTCGAGCGCGAGGTCGGCAACGTGCTTGCCGGTGGCCACGCTCTCTTCGACCTCGAGATCGAGGGCGGCAAAAGCGTGCCGGTCGTGGTCAAGGAGCAGCAGCTGCACCCTGTCCGCGGCAATCTCCAGCACATCGACCTGCAGGAGGTCAAGCTGGACGAGGCGATTCAGGCCGAGGTGGCGATCGAGCTCGAGGGTGTCGACATCGCCCCCGGCGTCAAAGGCGGCGGCGTGCTTGAGCATGTCACCCGCGAGATCACGGTCGAAGCGCTGCCGACCGAGATCCCCGACCGGATCGTCGTCGACGCCTCGGCGATGGAGATCAACGACACACTTCAGCTTTCCGTGGTCACCCCGCCCGAGGGCGTCAAATTCGTCGCTGACGACCCGGAGGAGATCACGATCGCCACGCTTTCCCCGCCTCGCGTCGAGGAAGAGCCCGAGCCCGCCATCGAAGAGGAGACCGAGCTAGTCGGCGATGCGGGCGAGGCCCCCGAGGGCGACGGCGACGACTCGGGCGACTCCGAGAGCGAGTAGCCGCTGTCCCTGTTCCGCCGCGGGGCCGATCGCAGCGGTGGATCGGAGCCGGGCGACCGCATCCTGATCGTCGGCCTCGGCAACCCGGGCGACCGTTACGACGGCACTCGGCACAACGTAGCCTTCGACGTCGTCTCGGAGTTGGCTAAGCGCTGGGACCTGCCCCGCGCCAAGTCGAAGTTCGGTGGGCTGCTGACGGAAGGGCGTACCGCGCCCGGCGGCCCGCGGGTGGCGATCCTGTGGCCTCAGACCTTCATGAACGAATCGGGCGACTCGGCCGGCCCGGCCCGGGGCTCGCTGAAGGCGCCGCTCGATCACGTCGTCGTCCTCCACGACGAGATCGACCTTCCGTTCGGGGAGATCCAGGCTCGGCTCGGTGGCGGGCTCGCCGGCCACAACGGCCTCAAGAGCCTTAAACGCGGTTTCGGCGACGCCGAGTTCTGGCGGATCAGGGTCGGCGTCGGGCGTCCCGACTCGACCGACCCCGAGGTTGTCTCCGCCCACGTGCTGTCGCGCTTTCGCGAGCCACGCGATGATGTCGCCGCGCTGATCGACCGCGCCGCGACCGAGACCGAGCGCCTGGTCGAGAGGATCGCGGTCGACGGCGAGACCGCAAGCCAAAAAGACGACGCGAAGGAGCCAGGAACGTGAGTGAGACCGAGTTGATCGGCTATGAGGTTGAGGAGAACGGGGTGGCGCTTGTGCGCCTGCAGCGCCCGGACTCGCGCAACGCGATCAACACCCAGATGCTGGGCGAAATGCTCGAGCATCTAGCGGTCGCGCGCGCTGACGACGGCGTCAGGGTGCTGGTCGTCACCTCCTCCGACCAGATGGGCTTCTCGGCCGGCGCCGACGTCAAGGAGCAGCTCGACGAGGAGGGCAAGGTGCGCCGGATGCAGCTCTTCGCCGACCTCTATGACGGGATCGTCGGCTTTCCGAAGCCGACGATCGCCGTCTGTCATGGCGACGTCGTCGGTGGCGGGGCGGAGATCGCCATCGCCTGCGACATGCGGGTCGGAGGCTCCAATCTGCGGATGCGCTTTCCCGGCGCTGCCCTGGGCGTGCCGGTCGGCCCGGCCCGTCTGGTCACCCTCTGTGGGCTCGCTGCAGCGAAATACCTGTTGCTCTCCTCACGCACGGTGGGCGCCGACGAGGCATTGCGAATGGGGTTGATCAACCGGGTGGCGCCGGCGGCCGGGACCGAGGATTCGGCTCGCGCTCTCGCCATCGAGATCGCCTCCCATCCTCCGCAGGCGGTTGCCCGCCTGAAGCGGATGCTGCACGAGTGGGACGACGTCGAGGGACGCTCCAGGGCAGAGGGCGCCGTCCAGGTCGAGTGGCAGCGCACCGGTCCCGGCCTTCCCTACGGGGACTAGCCACAACCTAGAATTGACCCGCCGGACCGTCGTCCGGTTGCTTCGCGTGCCATGAGCCTCCGGCCCCTGATCGAAATCGCCGCTGAAAACGAGCGCGTCCACGCGCTCAGCGGCCGCGCGCGCGAAGCCGCGGCGGGCGGCGAGAAGGTCTCGGTGCGCGCTTCGACGAT
>DATCBF010000322.1:0-5465 GCA_036512025.1 Solirubrobacterales bacterium | reverse complement strand
GACGGCTTGAAGTCACTGGTCTCGGTCAATGCGGCGACCGTCTTCGGCATCGCCCTGCTCGCCTCCGGCTTCGCCTCCTCGTCGGTTGGGACGATGGCCGGGCAGGTCGTGATGCAGGGGTTCATTCAGCGTCGCATCCCGATCTTCGTGCGCCGCGCGGTGACCCTGGCGCCGGCGCTGATCGTGCTCGCGATCGGGATCGACCCGACCGACGCCCTGGTCGGCAGCCAGGTGGTCCTCTCGTTCGGGATCCCGTTTGCCCTGGTGCCGCTGCTGATCATCGCGGCCAAGCGGGAGGTGATGGGGTCGCTGGTGAATCCGCGCTGGCTGACCGGGGTTGCCGGGGGGATTGCGGCGCTGATCATCGGGCTCAATGTTTTCCTGCTCCAGCAGGTTTTCTTTGGGTAGTTGCTCGGGTGGTGGGGATGAGCCGGGCCTCCTCCGGCGGAGACCGTTCGCCTCGCAGTGGCGCAGGGCTCAGATCGTGGTCGCTCCCCCAGTCTCCGGCGGAGGAGGCCCGGCTCGCCTTCCAGACGAACTCCCCCTCAGTTCGGAGCTTGTGGCTAGGGAAGAAGGAGGTTGGTGATCAGGTTGGGGAGTTCTCGCGACATTCTTGAGCGCGGGACTACCTGGGAGAGGCCGGCCTGGTGGGCCTTGTCGCGGGCGGCGACGTCTATGTGGGAGTAGAAGGCTAAGGTCGGGAGGCCTGTGGCAGCTACCTGCGCGGCGTCGGCGGAGTCGAGATCGCAGACGATCGCGTCGGCTTCGACGGGGTCGGGCAGGGTGGCTGAGACGGTTACCTCATGACCCGCGGCCTTGAGGCTCTCGCTGACTCTGCTGGCCAGCATCAGGTCGGAGACCACGGCGAGGATCTGGGCCACTAGATGGCGCGGCGCTGGCGGAACTCTTCGCGGACGCTCTCGGGGCGCCCCCACATCTGCACGACCTCGGAGCGGCCCTCGCGAACCTCGCGCAAGACAAGCTCGCCCGCCACGCCTTCGCCGTCCAGCTTCCCGAGGACGCCCATCACCGATTCGGCGGCGGCGGCATGCCCGAAGCTGTGAGCGACGATAAGTCGCCAGTGCCACTCGGATTCAGAGTAGGGCTGGGCATTGACCTGGCTCAGCGAGACAGCGGCATCCACGTACTGGCTCTCATCCTCGATCCGCAGGTCGAGCTCGAGGTCGGTCCAATCGGGCGGCATCGAGTCGAGCACCTGCTGGAAGTCGGCGGCCAAGCTCACGGCTCAAGCCTAGCTATTCAGGGCTGAAGCTCGAAAGCCGCGTCCACGTCGATTGGCCGTTCGAGCAGTTCGTGGTCCAGGTCCCACTTCGCCCATTCGTTCAGCACGGCAGCGTTGAACGGCCGCGGCCGCAGGTCGGGCAGCAGGACCTTCAGCTGCGCCTGCTGTTCACTCCGATCGAGGCTGGGCACGGCGCCGGTAAGGTCGTCCAGCGCCTGTGCGGGGTGGGCCTCGGTGAATTCGTAGCCGCGGGTGGTCGCCGCGACCATCGACCTGACCAGCGCGGGCTTGCGGTTGAGGGTCTCGCGAGAGGTGGTGAGGATCAACTCGGGGTAGGGCGGAGCTCCGTATTCGTTGACTTTGAAGATCCGGATCGGGATGCCCTGGCGCTTTAGCGCGACGCCCTCGGCGTTCCAGAAGCCGGTTGCGGCATCGACCTTGGCGGCGGCGAGAGAGGAGACCGCGTTGAAGCCGATCGTGACCCTGTCAACCTTGGCCGGGTCGCCTCCGTCGGCGCTTACCTCGGAGTCGACCACGGCTTCGTCGGAGGGCAGGCCGGTGACGCCCACGGTATGCCCCTGGAGATCGCGCGGGCTCCGCACCGGCGTGCCGCCGCGCGCGATCACCGCGGCAAGGGGGCGCTGGACCAGTGGCATCACGCCGACGATGTCGAGCCCGCGCTCGCGGGCGATGCCGAGGTCGTGGATATCGAGGATGGCGAAGTCGGTGCGTCCCGCCGCCAACAACTTTGGGGCGTCGGTCGATTCGCCCGGCTGGCGGACGGTGAGGTCGATCCCGGCGTCACGGTAATAGCCCTGCTGCTGTGCCGCGTAGATCCCCGAGTGGACGGCGTTGGGCGTGAAATCGAGCACCAGCGTCGCGCCGACAGGCGCGCCCGGTTCAGCGCCGCCTCCTCCGCAGCCGGCCGCGCCGGTGAGCAGAAGAGCGGCCGCCAGCAGCGCGGCAACTCGTCTCATCTTGCAGGGGAGGCTATTACGTGCTCGATCTGAGTAGACTGCCGCCCGCTAACCGATTCGGGAACTAGGAGGAGCGACGTGCAGGAGAGAGGACTAGCGGCATATCTTGCTGAGTTGATCGGCACCTTCTTGCTGGTCTTCTTCATCACCAGCGTTGTGGTGTTGTTCGTAGCCACCGGCAGCCAGGCCCAGTTCGGGTCGGATTTTGCGGTGGTCGGACTTGTACACGCCTTCCTGCTGTTTGGCCTGATCGTCATGTTCGGCGTGGTCAGCGGTGGTCATTTCAACCCCGCGGTGACGCTCGCGGCGGCCGTGATCAAACGGATCGCCCCCGTCGACGCCGTCATCTACGTCCTCGCCCAGCTCTCCGGCGGCGTGTTGGGAGCGCTGCTCTGCAAGGGCCTGTTGCTCGACGAGGGGCGCGCCACTCATTACGGCGCCGCCAATGTCAGCGGCCTTCTCAGCGGCAACTTCGCCGGGTCGATCGTTGAGGCGGTGGGCACCTTCTGTCTGGTCCTCGTCATCCTCGCCGCCGTCTACTCCAAAAAGAGCTTCAAGGAGTGGGCGCCACTGGCCATCGGCACCACCCTGGGATTCATCGTCATGGTCGGCGGCCCGCTGACCGGCGGCTCCTTCAACCCGGCCCGTTGGTTCGGCCCGGCTCTGGTCGGCAACGACTGGGGCGGCGTCTGGCCTTATCTGCTGGGCCCAATCGTCGGCGCTCTGCTCGCTGCGGCTGTCTACAGGTTTGTGCTCGAGCCAGGCGGGCTTCCCCCGACCGAATCGCCGGAGCGCGTCAGGCCGCCAGCGCCGAAACCGGCGACGCCTTCAAAACCGGCCCCGGCCGCGCCGAAACCAGACGCAGCTACCTGATCCGATCTTTGCGCCGCCGGGTCTGGCCGACCCGGCGGTTGCAGTAGCTTGAGCGCGTGCGCCGAGTCACCTTCTCCCGCAACTACACGCTCTCCCTCTCCCGCACCTGTCAGTGCTACTGCAAGTACTGCGCGTTCGCGACCCACCGGGCGCACATCCATGCCCCTGACGAGGTCGAGAAGCGCTTGGATGAGGCAGAACGGCGCAACGCCAAAGAGCTGCTGATCCTCACCGGCGAGCGGCCCGAGGTAAATCCGTTGGTCGCCGCCAAGCTGGCGGAGTGGGGGCATGAGGACTTCACCGCTTATGTCGTCTGGGCCTGCGAGCGGGCGCTGGAGCGCGGCATCCTTCCCCACACGAATATCGGCGTGCTCGATCACGCTGACCTCTCTCGCCTGCGCGAGGTAACGGCATCGCAGGGGCTGATGCTGGAGTCGTCTTCGGAGCGATTGATGGAGACCGTCCACGCCGGCTCTCCGACCAAGCATCCCGCCGTGCGGCTGGCGACGATCGAGGCTGCCGGTGAGCTCAAGATCCCGTTTACGAGCGGCATCCTGGTCGGCATCGGAGAGACAGAGGAGGAGCGGGTCGAGTCTCTCGAAGCCCTCGCGACTCTCCACAAGCGCTACGGGCACCTGCAGGAGGTAATCCTCCAGAACTTCGTTCCCCACCCGCGCTATTACGGCCAGGAGGTGGCGGACATCGCCGATCAGGCGGCACGGGCGCGCTGGCAGGTCAACGGGGACCCCTCCGCCGGAGACTCGAGCAGCGGCGACCTATCGCACAACGGCGACCTTGATTCGGAACGGTCTCCGGCGGAGGGGTCCCCGTTGACCCCACCCGACTGGGCAACCCCTATCTCCATCGACGATATGAAGCGGCTGATCTCCGAGTGCCGGCGGTTAATGCCTGACGTAGGCATCCAGGTGCCGCCCAACCTGTCGGACTGGTGGGGGGAGCTGGTCGAGGCCGGGGCTACCGACCTTGGTGGGCTGTCGGCTAACGGCGACCACATCTCGCCTGAGCACGCATTTCCGAGCCCGCATCAGGTCCGCAAGGAGCTTGCGCCTGAGGGATACGCGCTGACGGAGAGGCTCTGTGTCTACCCGCAGTACATGGACCAGGACTGGATGGAGCAGGGGGTTCTGGACGTGATCAAGCTCAAGTACTGGAGCTTTATTCCGCGACGGGGATCTGGACGGCGGGTGGAAGAGTCATTGGACCCGGGTCTGACCGAGAGCGCCGTCGCCAAGGGTCGCGAAGGTCACGAGCTGACCGAAGATGAGCTGACCGCGCTTTTCTCGGAGACCAGGCCCGAGGCGATCGAGGAGATGCGGGTTGCCGCCGATGAGCTGCGGACGGAGTTGGCCGGCGATCGGGTCACCTTTGTCGTCAATCGCAACATCAACTTCACGAATATCTGCGTCGTTGGCTGCGCTTTCTGTGGATTCGGGCAGGGGAAGCGCTCGCCCGATGCCTATGAGGTCTCCGAGGAGGACTTTGCCGCCCGGATTCGCGACGCGGTCGAGTTCGGCGCCACCGAGCTCTGCATGCAGGGGGGGATCCATCCCGATCTGACCCTGGAGGAGTACGGGAAATGGCTGCGGCTGGCCAAGGAAGTCGCCCCCGAGCTGCACCTGCACGCCTACTCGCCGATGGAGGTCCACTACATGTGCGAGGGCTCGGGCAAGGGGCCCGATGAGGTCTTCGCCTACCTGGTGGAATGCGGGCTTGGCTCGACGCCGGGGACCGCGGCCGAGGTGCTCGACGACGGCGTCCGCCAGCGAATCTCGCCGAACAAGCTCCCGGTCGACCGCTGGGTGGAGATCATCGAGGCCTCGCACCGGGCCGGCCTGCGCTCGACCTCGACCGTGATGTTCGGCCACATCGAGGAGCCGCGCGAGCTGGCCCGCCACATGCGCGTCGTCCGCGCCCTGCAGGAGCGCACCGGCGGCATCACCGAGTTCGTCCCGCTCAGCTTCATCCCCTTCAACACGATGCTCGGCCGCACCCACGGCATCGAGGAGATCTCCGCCGAGGAGAACCTCAAGCACACCGCCGCCTTCCGCCTGGCGCTGGGGAAGACGATCCCCAACCTGCAGGCGAGCTGGGTGAAGATGGGCCTTGGCGCCGCCACCGAGTCGCTGCGCTGGGGCGTCAACGACCTCGGAGGCACCCTGATGGAGGAGAACATCTCCCGCATGGCCGGCTCCCAGCACGGCGTCCGCCTCGACCCCGAGCAGCTGATCGAGGCCGCCCGGGCCGCTGGCCGGGTGCCGGCCCAGCGCACGACGCTCTACGAGATCGTCGAGACCTACGCGCAGGATCCGAGCCCAGCCGGAACTTCGGCCTAGGAGGGACTAGCGGAAGAG
>DATCBF010000321.1:0-2850 GCA_036512025.1 Solirubrobacterales bacterium | reverse complement strand
ATTACCGACGTCCGGCGCAACAAGCCACGCTCGCCATGCCAGATACGTGAAATCATTCATGAATAACCTTCGGATCCGGCGACGCGGTTGCGGAACTCTCGGAACTTTCTGAGAACGCTAACTACAGCGCGTCGGGTAATTCGACCGCAGTTCGGCGAGTTCCGGCCTGACCGCGTCCGCTCGGCCCCGCCACATCTCCTGATCGCTGCCAGCCGGGCGTCTTCGCTTGCCGTTCTCATCGCTCATCCGACCAGGACCGCGTCCCGCCGTTCCGCCAGGTGGCGGACCAGCTTGTTGAGGTTGAAGCCAAGTACGGCGCGCTGACCGCAGGCGCCCATCATCGCAGTCGAGCGTGCCGCGGGGCGGTTGAAACCGTATTTGCTGCTCTTGATGCTGCCGATCCCCGCCTCGACCAGTGCCCGTTCGTGAACCAATCGGTCGCGCGTCCTTCCGCGGACCGCCCACTGCGTCCGCCCACGCGGGGCCAGCCCGACATCGCGGACGCCGAGCTTCTTGAGCGCCGAGACGTTGGCTGTGCTCCATCCACCGCGGTCGTACGCATAGGCACGCGGCGGCTTGCCGAAGAGCGTGACGTGGTCGCGCACCGCACGCACGGCAAACCTCGCGTCCTCCAGTTCCAACTTGCTCTGGCTCACGGTCGCGAGCAGGAAGCCGCCACGCAGCCGTGTGATCCCCCAGCGCAGGCCAAACTCCACTGCCTTGCCGACCTTGCCGCGCACGATGCTGTACAGCTCCGGGATGTAGAGGTTGATGATCTTGCCGCTTGCCACGTGGCCCGTCCGCAGCCAGTGGCGGATTTGCGGCAAAAGCTTGGTCATCGTGGCGTGCAGACGCACGAGACTGTTCCGCGCGACGATGCCGCGGCCCCGAAGCTTGGTCGCGCCGCCCTTCGCGGCGTCGAGTGCAGCCCCTAGCGCAGATCGGATCCCGTCGACCGCCGCCGCCATCTCCGACACCATCCGATTCTTCGCCGCTTTCGTCTTGCTCTTGGCGAAGAGCCGATAGTCGCGCAGCTTCTTCTTGGCGGCCTCGAATTTGTCGGCCGTCTTGCCCAGAAACTCCTTCGCTGCGCCGCCGGCCCGCTTCCCCGCCGCCGTCACCGATCGGAGGAAGCTCGCCATCAGCCCCATCTCGTTCGGGTGCGGGATCGCCGCTTCCTGCGCCGTCGTGTCCGCCACCATGGTGGTCGGGTCGGCCAGCTTCTTCTCGACGGCCAGTTCGACCCCGTACTCGTTCAGGAGCCTCACGCCGTCTTCGCCCATCAGCTCGGTGAAGTCCTGGATCGTCGTGAAATCCGGCGTCCACTCCGTCTCGGTCAGCCCGCACAGATAGCGAGCCGGCGCGTAGTAGCGGATTTGATCCTCCGCCTCCCGGTAGGTCAGCCGGCGGGTCGCCATGAAGACGATGGCGCCCAGCATCGTTCGTATGTGCGGCGGCCGCCCCGCGCCGCTCTTCAGCTTCTTCTGCCGAATGCCCTCGACCCGCTCCTCCATCTCCGTCCAGTCGAGCGTGTCCGCCAGCTGCACCAGCCGATGGTTGGGGTCGATCGGGATGGTCGGTTGCTTCGATCGCGGGAAGAACTCCCGCTGCCGGTTGGCTCCACCGTGGCTCTTGCTCATGGTTCGTGCCCTCCGTGGTCACGACTTCCATCAGCCTGAACCGATCGCGCTTGTCGATCTTTTCCGTCGAGAAACGCCCAGGAATTACCCGACGAGCTGTAGTTACGTGCAGCTTCGCGCCGCGTCGACAGTACCGATCCTGGCGGCGACTAACTTCGGGACGAACTACTCGGGTGGGAAGGCGGCCGCGAGGGCGTCGTCCAGGTCCCCTTCCCGATTTCGGGAGGCTGCCAGGTGGGCCTTTTCGCGAATGCCCGCCTCGAACCGCCGAGCGCCGAGACCGCTCAGCGCGGCGGCCGCGTCGTGCGGAGAGCCGGTCGCGACCATTTCGAGCAGGGTTTCGACTGCCCGTTCGCTTCGATGCAGCCCGATGGCGCGCAGGGCGACGGCGCGTGCGGAGGATCCTTCGGCCTCGGCGAGATACCTGAGCAGAAGCTCGAGCGCCTCGGGCCGGCTCGATTGCCCGAGCACCATCGCCGCCATCTCGTCCGCGCGCTCGAGGCCCTCGCGCAGTCTCGGGAAGGCGTAGGCGGGCGCGAGCGCCAGCAGGCCCGCCATGCAGGCCATCACGACCAGCGGATCCTCGTCGCCCAGGTTCCACCTCAGGACCAGCAGGCCGCTCAGACGTTGCTCTCCGGTAGACGCTATCGCTTCCGCAGCCGCTTGCCGGACCGGCGATTGGGGATCGGCCAGCAGCGACCCGGCCGCGACCGAGAATTCCGGATGGTCCAACCTCGCCAGTGCGAGGATCCCCCTCGATCGCACCCCCACCGCCGTGTCCACCGGCGGTCCCCAAGCCGGCTCCAGTTGTAAGCAGCGGGTGGCTTCGAGAAACGGCGCGGCCCCGTCGTGCTCGCCAAAGTCCAGGGCCTCCAGCGCCGCGAGCTTTGCCGCGCAGCCTGGATCCGTCTTCACCGGATTGGTCAGGAACCGCCGGAACGCCGACTCCAGATCTTCCGCGAAGCCCTCGAGCGCGTGCGCCCGCACGACCTTTGCCGCCCGCGCCGCGACCAACGACGGACCTTCACGCAGGGCGGTCCGAATCGCAGCGGCAGCGGCCTGTGAGGATGGGGCGGCCGTGACGAGGTCCAAGGCCGCAAGTTGTGCCTCCAGTCGGGAAGGCTTCTTCGTGGCGCCGGGCATCCGGAGTTTTTAGCTCAGGGGGTTTACCCACCGGAGGCCTGGAAACCGACTGAAGTCGGCGTCGTTC
>DATCBF010000320.1:0-4100 GCA_036512025.1 Solirubrobacterales bacterium | reverse complement strand
CGACACGGCGGCGATCACTGCGTTCTTCGCCTGAAGCGACGGCCGATCATGCTCCACCACGAACAAGGCTCGTTTAGTCAGACGAGCTTCCGTGACTGGCTGCTCATCGAGGCGCATCTGACGTCCGAGCGCCCAGACGCTTGAACGCACCGTTCCAACGGGCATGGCAGCCCGTCCTCGAAGCTCTGCAGGGTGATGCCCCGACCTGATGGACCACCACACGATCTGGTCATCGTGTCCCTGTTCCGAGGCCGCGGGATCGTCGCCTCCGAGTCTCGATGACGAGTGGCCCGTCTCGTCGGGCCGCTCGGCACTTATCGAGATCTGCGCATAGATCGATCCTCGGGCCATGGACGAAATCACGATCCTCCAGGCCGAGGTCCTCAAGACCCTCGCGAGCCCGCGCCGCCTCGAGATCCTGCACGCCCTGGCAGAGGGCCCGATCGAGGTAGGCAGACTCGCCGAAACGATCGGAGCAACCCAGCCCAACGTGTCGCAGCACCTGGGCATCCTCCGAAGCGCCGGCCTCGTCGAGGCCGTGCGCGACGGTCGCGAGGTCCGCTACGCACTGGTGGATCGCGACGTGATGGTCGCCTGCGGTCTGATGCGCGGCATCCTCGAGCGTCGCCTCGCCCGCCTCGGCGCAATAGCGGCTCAAGCCGCTTTGCCGGCGAGGTCCTCGGCACCCCTGACCCAACATTCCGCTTCGAGGTGATCCCGATGGACGAGTCCCTCAACCTGGTCCTCTTCTCGGGGACCGACGACAAGCTCCAAGCCGCCGCGGTCCTGACCGCCGGCGCGGCAGCCCTCGGTAAGCCAGTGAATATCTTTCTGCAGTACTGGGCCCTCGATGCCTTCCGCACCGCCAAGGTCGATCGTGACCATGGCCTTGCACCCGAAGCGGGTGCTGCCGGCCGAGTCGCGGTCGATGCGTTGGCTCGCGCTGGCCAGGCGCCATGGGCCGAGACGTTTCGCCAGGCCAAGGAGTTGGGCGGCATCGATATTCAGGCGTGTTCGCTGTCGATGGACCTGCTCAAGCTCGAGTCCGGCGACCTCTGTCCGCTCGTTGACGGCGTCGAGGGTGTGACTGCGTTCTACCTCAACGCCGGGAACGGCCAGATCGTCTTCATCTAGGAAAGGACCCTTCGATGCCAACCCTTGCGATCACCCACACCGTCGACGCACGGGGTCTGTCGTGCCCGATGCCGATCGTCAAAACCGCCCAGGCGTGCCGGGTGGTTCCGGCCGGCTCCGTTGTCGAGCTCCTGGCGACCGATCCAGGGTCGACCAAGGATGTCGGCGCCTGGTGCCGGGCGACCGGCAACGAGCTCGTCGAGCAGACCATCGATGGAGCGGTCCACCGCTTCGTCATCCGCAGGAAGTGAGGTCAGCCATGACCACCGTCACGATTCCAACCTTTGATCCGATCACAGAGGCGATTGCCGCCGTCAAAGGTGTGCCCGAAACCGCCCAGGCAGAGTTGGCGGCGGCTGACGGTGCCGTCAAGACGAAGGACCTCTTGATCATCGATTACAGCGGCGACCTCGAAAAGGTGTGGGCCGCGCTGATCCTGGCCTCGACCGGCGCCGCAATGGGCGTCCGGACCCGGGTCTTCGTGACCTTCTGGGGCCTCCAGGTCTTCGTCAAGGACTCGAAGCGGATCACCGGCCAGAACTGGATGCAGAAGATGCTCTCGGCGATGCAACGGCCGGGCATCAGTCACCGCAAGCTCTCGAAGATGAACTTCCTGGGAATGGGACCCTGGATGATGGGCCGCCTGGCGAAGCAGTACGGCGTGGCCAGCCCCAAGGAGCTCCTCGAAGCCGCCCAGGCCCTGGGCGTCGAGTTCATCCCCTGCCAGATGACGATGGACATGTTCGGGCTCAAGCCCGAGGACATGATCGAAGGCATGGGCGAACCGGCCGGAGCCGCGACGGTGATCGGCCTGATGACCGACAACTCCACTCCGTTGTTCATCTAAGGGAGGCGAACCGCCATGACCGAGATCGCACCGCTTGTCACTCGGACGGTCGACGCCCGAGGCAGCTTCTGCCCCGGTCCGTTGATGGAGCTCATCCGGGCGATTCGCGAGAGCCAGGTCGGCGACGTGATCGCCGTCTACTCATCGGACAAAGGTTCCAAGACCGACATCCCCAAGTGGGTCGAGAAGGCCGGCCATCGCCTGGTCGAGCTCGAAGCTCGCGACGGGTACGACGAGATCGTCGTCGAAAAGCGTCGTTAGGAGATCCCGATGCAACGGATCCTGATCATCGGCGGCGGCGTCGGCGGCACGCTGACGGCCAACCTGCTCGTCAAGAAGTTGCGTGCCCGGATCGGCCGAGGCGAGGTCGAGGTCAAGCTCGTTGACACCACGGGCCAGCACGTCTATCAGCCGGGCTTCATGTACATCGCGATGGGCGGCGAACGGGCCGCGAACCTAAAGCGACCGGAGCGTTCCCTGCTCGACCATCGAGTCCAGCTCGTGATTGGCGAGGTCGAGCGGATTGACCCGGCCCGCCAGCTCGTGACCCTGGCCGATGCGCAGGTGCTCGGGTATGACCAGCTCGTTCTGGCGACCGGCTCCCGGATCGTGCCCGACGAGATCGCTCATTTCGACACGGAAGCCCAGCATTTCTACACGGCCGAGGCAGCCGCCCGTCTTCGAACGGCCCTCGACGCCTTCACCGGCGGCCGGATCCTGATCGGGATCGCCGGGATGCCCTACAAGTGCCCGCCGGCGCCGCTCGAGGTCGCTTTCCTGATCGAGGCGGAGCTGCGCGAGCGCGGCCTGCGCGACCGGACGACCATTGACTATTGCTCGCCGATCGGGCGGGCCTTCACGATCGAGAGCGTGTCGGAGATGGCAACGCCGATTCTTGCCGACAAGGGGATCGCGCTGCACACGTTCTTCAACGTCGAGGCGATCGACCCCGAGCGCAAGATGGTCCTGAGCCTCGAGGGCGAAGAGCTCGGCTATGACCTCCTGATCCTCGTGCCGCCGCACAAAGGCCAGCAGTTCCTGGTCGACTCGGGCCTCGCGCCGGGCCCCGGCGGCTGGCTGCCGACCGACCGGGCCACGCTCCTCGTGGGTGCCTGGCCGAACATCTACGCCCTGGGCGATGCAACCGACCTGCCGCTCTCCAAGGCCGGCTCGACTGCCCATTTCGAGGCGCCCGTTGTTACCGAGCGGATCGTTGCCGCCGTCGAAGGTCGGGCGATCGACCACAAGCGGGGAGACTATCTCGGCAAGGTGATGTGCTTCTTCGAGATCGGGGATGGCAAGGGAACCCTGCTCCAGTTCGACTACCAGCACCCGCCCCGGCCGCCCAAGCCGAACCGACTCTGGCACCTGGGCAAGATCGTCTTCAACAAGACGTATTGGCACACCGTACCCAAGGGCCGCGTTTGATTCGCTGAGTCGCGGGCACGTTTGAAGCCGCCAATGAATTTGCGTCTGCCTGCCCTCGGCCCACGCGGCGAGGGCTGGGTCATCGCCCAGTTCGTCCTGCTCGCGATCATCGGCGGAGCCGGGCTTCGCGACCTCGTCTTCGACGGCGCTGCGGGATCCTGGGGCTGGCCTTTCCTGCTCCTCGGCATCGCCGCCATCGGCTCGGGCTGCCTGTTGGCGGCCCGCGGCAGTTGGGACCTACGAGGCAGTTTCAGCCCATTCCCGCGTCCGCTCGTGGGTGCGCCCCTCGTCGAAACTGGCGCCTATCGGCTGGTGCGCCACCCGATCTACGGCGGGCTCGTTCTCGCCGCCCTCGGATGGGGTTTGGTGACGAGCTCGACCCTCGCGCTTGTCGGCGCAGGGTTGCTGCTGCTCCTGTTCGCCGCAAAGGGTCGGCGTGAAGAAGCCTGGCTGGGGGCGATCCATCCTGGCTACCGCGCCTATCAGGGTAGGACGAAGCGCCTTATCCCGTGGGTCTTTTGACGCCTAACTGCCGCCAGACCGCACGATCCGTTCATCGTGTTGGACCGATATCCATTAGCTGATCCCAATCCGGATCGCACCCCCGATGAGGGCCGCGGTCGCACCCAGCCCGATAGCGACGCCGACGATGCCTGCCTGGGCGGCGGGTCCATTCCCGAACACGAGCCCA
>DATCBF010000319.1:0-5814 GCA_036512025.1 Solirubrobacterales bacterium | reverse complement strand
AGGGCAAGCGCGCGGCAATCGCGTTCTCGACCTTCTGGGATGCCTTGCGGGTGGCAATCCCCTTCTCATCGGCCTCGAAGCTGGGGATGTCCGCGTCCCAGTCCTCGGGCAGCTCGCGCCGCTGCATCGCCTCGATCTCGGCGGCGAGTGGCCTCGACTTCGAGGGCGCCGGCGAGTTTCAGCCGGTCAGCCGCGAGGGCCGCGAGCTGCACTACGGCATCCGCGAGCACGAGTCGGCGGCGATCTCCAACGGCCTGGCGCTCTCGAAGATGCGCTCGGTCTGGTCGACCTACCTGATCTTCTCCGACTACGCCCGTCCCGCGATCCGCCTCTCGGCGCTGATGGAGCTGCCGGTCGTGCACTGGTTCAGCCACGACTCGATCGGGCTCGGCGAGGACGGCCCCACCCACCAGCCGGTCGAGCAGCTGGCCGGGTTGCGGGCGATGCCGGGGCTGAACGTGATCCGCCCCTGCGACGGCAACGAGACCGCCGAGGCCTGGCGGACGATCATGGGCCAGCGGCACGTGCCGACCGCCCTCGTCCTCAGCCGCCAGAACCTGCCGACGCTCGATCGCTCCAGGTACGCCTCGGCCGAGGGGGTCGCTCGCGGCGGCTACGTGCTCGCCGACCCGCAGGAGGGAGAGCCGCAGGTGATCCTGATCGCGACCGGCAGCGAGGTCCAGCTCGCGCTCAGCGCCTACGAGGAGCTGAGCGCCGAAGGGGTCCGCGCCCGCGTCGTCAGCCTGCCGTCCTGGTTCCTCTTCGACAACCAGGACGAGGAGTACCGCGAGAGCGTCCTGCCGGGCTCGGTCCAGGCCCGCGTCGCCGTCGAGCAGGCCTCGACCCTGGGCTGGGACCGCTACGTCGGCCCCCAGGGCAAGATCGTCGGCATGCACACCTTCGGCGCCTCGGCGCCGCTGAAGGAGGTCGAGAAAAAGTTTGGCTTCACGCCCGAGCGGGTGGTCGAGGCAGCACGCGAACTGATCGGAGAGAAACGATGAGCGACAAGCCCACGCAGCAGCTTCACGATGCCGGCCAGAGCCTCTGGCTCGACAACATCACCCGCATGATGCTGGCCGACGGCACCCTCGCCGGCTATATCGAGGAGCTCTCGGTCACCGGGCTGACCTCGAACCCGACGATCTTCGACAAGGCGATCGGCGCCGGCGACGCCTACAACGAGCAGATCGCCACCGACGGGCCGGGCGCCGCCTCGACCGAGGATCTCTTTTTCGAGCTGGCGATCCGCGACCTGCGCGGCGCCACCGATCTCTTCGCCCCGGTCCACGCCCGCACCGACGGCGTCGACGGCTTCTGCTCGCTGGAGGTCTCGCCGCTGCTCGCCGACGACACCGCCGCGACGACCGCGCAGGCCGCCCAGCTCCACGCCAAGGCCGAGCGCGACAACCTCTTCATCAAGATTCCCGGCACCGGGGCTGGGCTGAAAGCAATCGAGGACTCGATCTTCGCCGGGATCCCGATCAACGTCACCCTGCTCTTCTCGACCGATCACTATCTCGCCTCGGCCGATGCCTACATGAGCGGCATCGAGCGCCGGGTCGAGGCCGGGCTCGACCCCAACGTCGCCTCGGTCGCCTCGCTCTTCATCAGCCGCTGGGACGCCGCCGTCGCCGGCAAGGAGGTCCCGGACAACCTGCGCAACTGGCTTGGGATCGCGGTCGGCTGGCACTGCTTCCGCGCCTACCACGAGCTGCTCGACTCCGAACGCTGGCAGCGCCTGCTCAACGAGGGGGCCCGCCCGCAGCGCCTGCTCTGGGCCAGCACCGGGACCAAGGACCCCGACGCCTCCGACGTCCTCTACATCGAAAAGCTCGCCGCCCCGTTCACCGTCAACACGATGCCCGAGAACACCCTGAAGGCGTTCGCGGACCACGGCAACGTCGGCTACCTGGTCCCGACCGACGGCGTCCGCGCCGACCAGATGCTGGCCGAATTCGAGACTGCGGGAATCGGCGTCGACGCGCTCGCCGCCCGCCTCCAGGAGGAGGGCAAGCAGAGCTTCGTCAAGTCCTGGACCGACCTGCTCGAAACGATCGAGCGCCAGCTCTCGTGAGCGAGCTGCGCGAGCGCCCAGCCTGGCAGGCGCTCGAGGCGCACCACGCCGAGATCGGCGAGGCTCACCTGCGCGAGCTCTTCGACGCCGACCCCGAGCGCGGCGAGCGCCTCGTCGCCGAGGGCGCCGGCCTCTTTCTCGACTTCTCCAAGAACCGGATCACCGACAAGACGGTGATGCTGCTCGGCGAGCTGGTCCGTGAGTGCGGGGTGGCGGAGCGCCGCGACGCGATGTTCGCCGGCGAGCGGATCAACGTCTCCGAGGACCGCTCGGTCCTGCACGTGGCGCTGCGGATGCCGCGCAACCGCTCGCTGATCGTCGACGGCGCCGACGTCGTCAAAGAGGTCCACGACGTTCTCCATCGGATGAACGTCTTCGCCGAGAAGATCCGCGGCGGCGAGTGGACCGGCCAGACCGGCAAGCCGATCCGCAACGTGATCAACATCGGCATCGGCGGCTCCGACCTCGGCCCGACCATGGCCTACGAGGCGCTGCGCCACTACAGCCGCCGCGAGATGACCTTCCGTTTCGTCTCCAACGTCGACGGCACCGACTTCGCCGAGTGCACGCGCGACCTCGACCCGGCCGAGACGCTCTTCGTCGTCTCCTCCAAGACCTTCACCACGCTGGAGACGATGACCAACGCGAGATCCGCCCGCGAGTGGGTGCTGGCCGGGATCGGCGGCGAGGAGAGCGGTATCGCCAAGCACTTCGTCGCCGTCTCCACCAACGCCGACGAGGTCTCCAAGTTCGGGATCGACACCGACAACATGTTCGGCTTCTGGGAGTGGGTGGGGGGCCGCTACTCGATGGACTCGGCGATCGGGCTCTCGACGATGCTGGCGATCGGCCCTGGCCGCTTCGCCGAGATGCTGACCGGCTTCCACGCGATGGACGAGCACTTCCGCGAGGCGCCGCCGGCTCTGAACCTGCCGATCCTGCTCGGCTCGCTGGCCGTCTGGTACAGGGACTTCTTCGGCGCCCAGACCGCCGCCGTCCTTCCCTACGACCAGTACATGCACCGCTTCCCGGCCTACCTGCAGCAGCTGACGATGGAGTCCAACGGCAAGCACGTCACCCTCGACGGGGTCCGCGTCGACTACCAGACCGGCGCGATCTACTGGGGCGAGCCGGGGACCAACGGCCAGCACTCCTTCTACCAGCTGATCCACCAGGGGACGGAGCTGATCCCGGCCGACTTCATCGGCTTCATGCAGACGCTGAACCCGCTCGGCGACCACCACGACCTGCTGATGGCCAACGTCTTCGCCCAGACCGAGGCGCTCGCCTTCGGCAAGACCCCGCAGCAGGTGCGCGAGGAGGGCACGGCCGAGGAGCTGGTCCCGCATCGCACCTTCGACGGCAATCGCCCGACCAACACGATCCTCGCCGAGCGCCTCGACCCCGAGACCCTCGGCGCCCTGGTCGCCCTCTACGAGCACAGCGTCTTCACCCAGGGCTCGATCTGGGGGATCGACTCCTTCGACCAGTGGGGGGTGGAGCTGGGCAAGGCGCTGGCGGTGCGGATCATCCCCGAGCTGCAGGCCGGGCTCGAGCCGAAGCTGCGCCACGACAGCTCGACCAACGCGCTGATCCGCCGCTACCGCAACGCGAGGCGCGAGGAGTAGCGCGATGCCCGCGCTCGACCCGCTGCCGCTGGCGGCGTCGGCATCGAATCTGCTCGCGGCCCGCGAGCAGATGGCTTTCACCCTCGGCTTCCACATCGTCCTCTCCTGCCTCGGCGTCGCCCTGCCGGCGACGATCCTGATCGCCAACTACCTGGGGCTGAAACGCGACGACTCCGACGCGATGGAGCTGGCGCGGCGCTGGTCGAAGGCGATGGCGATCACCTTCGCCGTTGGCGCCGTCACCGGCACTGTGCTCAGCTTCGAGTTCGGCCTGCTCTGGCCGCGCTTCATGGACCGCTTCGGCGCCGCCTTCGGGATCGCCTTTGCGATCGAGGGGATCTTCTTCTTCGTCGAGGCGATCTTCCTCGCGATCTACATCTATGGCTGGAAGCGGCTCAGCGGCTGGGCCCACTTCTGGTCGGGAGTGCCGATGGTGATCACCGGCATCGGCGGCGCCTTCTCGGTCGTCGCCGCCAACTCCTGGATGAACCAGCCGCAGGGCTTCACGCTGAACGCCGCCGGCAAGGTCGTCGACACCGATCCGGTCAAGGTCCTGCTCAACCCGGCGACCGGCTACGAGGCGCCGCACATGATCCTCGCTGCCTACATCGTCGTCGGCTTCCTCGTCGCCGGCGTCTACGCGACCGGGATGCTGAAAGGCCGGCGCGACCGCCTGCACCGGCTCGGCCTGCTGATCCCGCTGACCCTGGGCCTGGTCGCGGCGCCGCTGCAGTTCCTGGTCGGCGACACCGCCGCCCGCGCCGTCGCCGAAAACCAGCCGGCCAAGTTCGCCGGGATGGAGTGCATCCAGGAAACCGGTGGCCACCAGACCGAGTACCTCGGTGGGATCTGCACCTCCAGCGGGGTCAAGGACACGATCCCGATCCCGGACCTCGACTCCTTCCTGGTCGGCTTCAGCCCCGACACCAAGGTCACGGGGCTGAACTCGATTCCCAAGGACGAACGGCCGCCGGCCAACACGATGCTGCACCTCGCCTTCGACACGATGATCGGCATCTGCACCCTGTTCATGGCGCTCGGCATCTGGGTCCTGTTCGTCTGGTGGCGTCGGCGCGAGATCCCGCAGACGATCTGGTTCCTGCGTGCGGTGGCGATCTCCGGCGCGGCGGCGGTGCTCTCGCTCTGGTGCGGCTGGATCGTGACCGAGGTCGGCCGCCAGCCCTGGATCGTGCAGGGCTACATGCGCACCTCCGAAGCGGTGACGCCTGCGCACGGGCTCTGGTTCAGCTTCGGCGCGGTGCTGCTGCTCTACGCCGGGATCGGGACGATCGCGATCCTCGTCCTGCGCGGGATGTCGCGTCGCTGGCGCGAGGGTGGGGCGGAGCCGGAGGGCACTCCCTATGGGCCGCCGACGGAGGCTGCGCCATGAGTCGAGCAGATGTCGCGGCGGCGATCCTCTGGGTCGGGGCGACCTTCTACGCGCTCTTCGGCGGGGCCGACTTCGGCGGCGGCTTCTGGGACCTGATCGCCGGGGACGCCGAGAAGGGGGCGCGGCCCCGGGCGCTGATCCAGCGCTCGCTGACCCCCGTCTGGGAGGCCAACCACGTCTGGCTGATCTTCATCCTCGTCGTCCTCTGGACCGCCTTCCCACCTGCCTTCAGCGCCGTGATGACGACCCTCTACGTGCCGATCGCTCTGGCCGCGGCCGGGATCGTGCTGCGCGGCTCGGGCTTCGCCTTTCGCAAATCGATCGAGGGCCTCTCGGCCCGACGGGCGGCGGGGGCGACCTTTGCCCTCTCCTCGGTCCTGACCCCGTTCTTCATGGGCGCGGTCGTCGGCGCGATCGCCGCCGGCAACGTCCCCGCGGGCGGCGACGGCGACGCCTTCTCGACCTGGCTGCAGCCGCTGCCGCTTCTGGTCGGGGCGATGTTCGTCGCCAGCGGCGCCTACCTCTCCGCCGTTTTCCTCGTCGGCGACGCTCGCCGCGCCGGCGAAGAGGACCTCGAGCGCTACTTCGTGCGGCGGGCGCTGGCGTCGGCCGTGACCGCCGGGGCGGCCGCGACCGCCGGCCTGGTCGAGCTGCATGCCGAAGCTCGCTACATCTTCGACCGCCTCGTTGACCAGGGCCTGCCGCTGGTCGTCCTCTCGATC
>DATCBF010000318.1:0-2130 GCA_036512025.1 Solirubrobacterales bacterium | reverse complement strand
AATCGGCCGGTTCGACGCCCGAGCCGGCCTCGGTCAGGCCGGGGACAGCGACGGGGGTGGACGCGGCAGCCTGGCCGGACGAGGTCGCCAGAACGGGCGCCGGCGGACCGGCAATAGCCGGCTTCGAGGCAGGCGCGGCGTGGGTCGGATCACCTGACGCAGCCTTCGCGAGCGCGGCCGTCACAGCCGACGCCGAGAACGGCAAGGCCTGCTCCTGGGGCAGGGCTCGCACGTTGACCGAGCCTCGACTGACCGGCCGGGAGGTGACGCCGCTGGCCGTCGGAGTGAGGGCGTGAGTAAGATTCGCCTGCGATGCGCTGGATTGAGCCTGGCTCGCCGGCGCGTGGCTCACCGCAAGAATCGGAGCGGCCTGGGCGAACAGGGCGGCGACGAGGACGGTTGCCGCCCCGGCGCCAGCCAGGCGCGCACGAATCGACGACCGATGCATCTCAACTCCTCACTTGAGCTGTCGGAGTTCAGGCGCGGTGGCCACGGCCGCGTCGCGACGGGTCCCCCCAGACGCAGCGGTAGGGTACACGGTCCGCAACAGTTCTTGGCAGGTCGGAGTGCGGCCACGGTGCATGCAGGCGCCATGTTGGGATGCGCGCCGATCCGAGGTGGCCGTCAAGGGGCGAACGGAGACCAGCGCCCTCGAAGTGTCACCTGCGGAGCCAGGGAACCGGAGCTTCGTGGCCCGGCAGCGCGGCGAGCAACGCCAGGAGCGGCTGCGCCTTGGCAAACGCGTCGGCGACGATCCTCGGGAGATCGGCTGAGCCCGCCTCCGCATCGGACAGGCTCCGACCGAAGGTCACGTCCTTGAGCTTGAGCAAGTCGAGATCGGGATCATCAGACGCAAACCCGGATGGCGCCCGCTTGAGCGAGTCGCCCTCGAGCGGACCGAAGGTTGACCGAAAGACGGGTTCGTCGATCACGGCGTGGACCTTGGCTCGGTCGGCAACCACGGCCGCGCGCCAGGCAGCGAGCCGGGCCGGCGCCGGGTGCCACATGCCACCGCCGACGTAACAGGCACCTGGCTGAATCTGAACGTATCCGCCGACTCCGCCGCCCGCTCCAGACCACGGGAAGCTTGCGCTGACGGCTGTCTTGTAGGGCGACTTGTCGGCGGAGAACCGCACGTCTCGGTAGATCCGAAAGGGCGATCGCGCAGGGTCAGCGGAAAGTGGAATCGCTCGGGACGTCAGCTCGCGGTCGAGCGCCACGCACATGGCCTCGAGGGGCTCCCGCAGGAGCCGCTCGTATTCGCGCTTGCGCGGCTGGAACCACGAGCGGTCGTTGTCGAGAGCGAGATCCACGAGGAACTGGAGGGCCTCAGGCGTGAAGCCGGGGAATGGATCGGTCGCTTGGTCCACGGACGATTCGCGGTTGGTCATCATTGCGAGGATACGCCGCCGCGAACGAAGGCCAAATGGACCATTGAGCCCGGGCCGGCCTGCTCTCGATGGCGCTCGTCGTGAGCCAGCTCGTGTGAGGTGGCTCGTCGGACCATGGCGGAATCACGCGCGCCGAGCGCGGAGAATCTGCCCTTAAGGGCGGACTTTTGCGCCCGTCGATCCAGCCCTGGCGATGCTACGGTCGTTGCCGGAGTGGAGCCGGGATGTTCCCGGGACGCGCCCGAGCAGGTCAGGTTGGCCATGGGCGTCCGCGAGCAAGCGAACCCCGGATACCGCCCCGAATCCGTGCCGACGTCAGGGAGGCCAGCGCCATCCCGCGCTCCGACCGCGCCCGCCCACTCACCCGCTGTCGGGCGCGTCCTCGCCCTGCAGCGAAGCGCCGGGAATGCAGCCACGGCCGGTTGGCTGCGACGAGCGGCGACCAGGCCCTCGCTCGTCGTTCAGCGCCACAACTCGCCGGAGCACCAGCTACTCGGGGATACGAAGCCCTCGGATTTCGCCCAGGCCAGGCAGCTCGACCCGAGCAGCCCAAGCTGGTACCACATCGTCGAGGATCAGCTCGAGCGCGTAGCGTTCTTCAGGTCCGATGCCAAGCTCGATCCCCGGGAGGCATTCCCGCAGATCCGCTGGATCCAGCTCGGTGCGAGCAGGCTGTGGGTCAGCTCCGGCGAGCTATCGGCGTTCGGGGACTATCTCCCCAACCCCGAAACAATCGACA
>DATCBF010000317.1:0-6239 GCA_036512025.1 Solirubrobacterales bacterium | reverse complement strand
AGGTTTTCGCGCAGCCGCCACCTCATCGAGCACGCGGCTGAATGCTCGCTCAGGGAGAATGAGAGACCTCTCATGCTTCATTGACAATGGGAGTTCCAGGTGTACCGTCCTCTCAACCAGTCGAAGGGGTTAGAGGAACGCGATGGCACCCGCAGCACACGTGGTCTTTGCCGCGCTGTTCGACCTGAGTCACCCGGCGCACTACCTGCATTGGCATGTCTTTCAGATGTCGGTGGCGAACGTCATCGTCATCGCGCTGATGATCGTGGCCTTCGTCGCCGCGATCCTGATTCCCTTCCCGAAGCGGCGGCGCGAGTCGTGAGCGAGACCGAGCGGGACCCCGTCTCCCCCGAGGAGCGGAAGATGTGGACGACCTGGGTGCGGGAGCGCGCGGTCGGCGCGCTGCCACCGGAGAAACTGCTCCCCGACCGCCAGCCCGCCTATGTGTCCTCGTGGATATACGTCTTCGGCGTCGCCACGATCGCGGCATTGGTTGTGGTCGTCGCCTCCGGCATGGTCCTCGGCCTGAAGGGGCCGGAATGGTGGCACGTGACCAGCATCGGGCGCTTCTTCAACGGCATCCACCTCTGGGCGGTCGAGCTGTTCTTCTTCGCGATGGTCGTCCACCTCTGGGGGAAGTTCTTCATGGGCGCCTGGCGCGGCGGGCGTGGCCGTACCTGGGCGACCGGCGCGGTCACCTTCCTGGTCGCGATCGGCGCCGCCTTCACCGGCTACCTCTCCCAGCAGAACTTCGACTCCCAGTGGATCGCCAGCGAGGGCAAGGACGGGCTCAACTCGGTCGGGATCGGCTCCTTCTTCAACGTCGCCGACTTCGGTCAGATGTACACGTTCCACGTCATCCTGCTGCCGCTGGCCGTGGTCGCCCTGGTCGCCTGGCACGTGCTGCTGGTGCGGCGCCACGGCGTGGTGCCGCCCTATCCGGCGAAGGTGCCCAAGCCGGCGGCCCCCCTCCCGCCACAGGCGGCGCCAACCGAGAGCAGTGCGCCGTGAGCAGTATCACCGGCCCGGCGCCCGCGACCTCCGACGACGCCGCTCCCTGGCCGGGCCCCTTCGTCCGCTACGACCTGGTCAAAGAGCTCGTCGTCGCGCTTGTCGTGATGGTGGGCCTGGCGGTGATCCTCACCATCCTCTTCTCCTCCCCCGACGACTCGCCGACGACGATCCAGAGCTGGGCCAAGGCCGATCCAGGCGACTTCCTCACCACCGCGGTCACCGAGCTGAACCGGACCAGCGAGGTCGCCACCTACGGCCCTCCCTACAACAGCGCCTCCGGGTCGGCGCAGAAGATCGGGCCGATCTCCCTCCAGGAAGCGGCAGGGGTGAAGATCCCGATCGACACGGCGCAGAACTACGTGATCGAACCGTTGCAGGAGATCCCCGCCGACGCGCGTCTCAAGACCGCACTCGCCGCCTACCAGGCGGCGCCGCCCAAGCTCCAGGAAGCCTGGGCAGGCGCCTATGAAGAAGCTCTGCCCAAGGCCCACTTCCTCGGTGGCGTCCCGATCCTGCCCGCCGGTCGCTATGGGCCGGTGGCGCCGATGATGGCGGCGCTGCTGGGCCTCGCCCAGAGCGGCGGCCTCGACGGGGCGCTGGTGGCCGGCAGTCACCGCTTCTATGAGACCAACTACACCAAGCCGCTGCTCTTCCTGTCAGGCGGCGAATACTTCGAGGAGCGCGCCGAAGGCCAGCACCTGCTCGGCACCCAGTGGGGCATGATGAACGAGACCGGCAGCTATCCGGGACAGGTCTGGCTCTGGCTCTACACTTTCTGGTACCAGGTCGAACCGTTCAAGGAATCGCCCAACGCCGACGCGCTGATCTTCGTCCTGATGGGCATCCTCAGCCTCGCCTTCGTCTGCATCCCGTTCATTCCCGGGGTGAGGACGCTGCCCCGCCACCTGCGCGTCTATCGCGCGATCTGGCGGGATCACTACCGCGAAGTCGAGTCCTGAGCCCGGTTCGCCAGGTTCGGCCTCAGCTTGGCACGGCGTAGATCTGCCCGCCCACTTCCAGAACCTTCTTCGGCGCCAGGCCTTCGGGAGGCGGCCCGGCTATAACGTCACCCGTTTCGGGGCTGTACTCGCCGCCGTGACAGGGGCAGACGATGACTCCGCCTTCATAGCCAACCGTGCAGCCGGCGTGAGTACAGACGGCGCTGAATGCCTTCAGGCTGCCTTCGGAGTCGCGGATCAGGATGTCCGGCGAGCCATTTGAGGGGTCGCTGTAGGTGGCGGCCTGTTCGCTGGGAAGACGGCTCCCGGGGCCGAGTTTGACGGCTCCGCTCGGGATCCTCGAAGTACCAGGCGTCGGGTGAGAAGTCGCGCTACCGCCACCACCCCCACCCCCGGCGTTGCCGGCGGCCGGCGGCTTCGCTGCACCCCTGGAGGCAGTCCCACTGCCCGCAGACAGGCCCCTGGGCGCGGAATAGCCCCCCTTTACAAGCGCCGAGATGCCAGCGATCGCGAGAGCGATACCGCCGAACTCGACCAGCAGGGTGCGGCGCGTCGAGATCGGGGTGGCAGGTTCCGCCTCGAGGCTTTCGGGCCGCAGGCGAGTGCGTCGGACCATCGCCTCTGAGGGATGCATCGTGGCGTTGTCGAGAGCCGGCTGCCCGGTCGCGCCGGCGAGGACGAAGGGCAGCCAGGCGAAGGTGAAGACCAGGTCGGGGCCGAGGAAGTACGGGGTCGTATTCCAGCTCGCGGTGAGGAAGAGGAAGAAGTTCAGGGCCATGCCGCCCGCCGCGGCGATCCGAGTGAAGAGCCCAGCGATGACCAGCAGGCCGATCAGGATCTCGGTGATCGCGACGCCGACTCCCGCCACCCCGGGGTGGGGAATGGCGAAGGTCCGCAGGATGAAGCCGCCTGGCGTACCGTTGGCGAAGCCTTCGAGCTGGGTGCCGATATAGGTGGGGGCGCCGGGGTGTAGAAAGCCCGGATCGCTGAGCTTTTGAACGCCGGCGTAGACGAAGGTGATCCCAAGGAAGAGGCGCAGCGGGAAGAGCGCCATGGCGGGCGAGAGCCGGGAGGTAGACATCGGCCGGAGCGTTGACCATCCGGCTAAAGACGGGATCAGCCGATTGTGAGAGATGTCTCAGGTAGAGCATCTCGACGAAGGCGCTCGGTAGCGACCGCGGCCAGATCGACGCTTCGCTCACCTACGGGAAGATCGCTGCTCCGCTCACATCGTCAACGATCGAGATCGCGACCGCAGGGCAGGCTTTGGCAGCAGCGAGGATCGTCTCCAAAGGTGCGGTGCCGATCACCACCGCGATGTCGTCGAGCTCGAAGACATCGGGTGCCGCCTCGACGCAGTCACCGTGGGCCAGGCATTCGCGCTCATCCACCACAGGTATGTAGCTCACACAACCACCTCTTTCTGGTCAGCGGCTCGGCTTGGGCCGGCCTCGATTCGTCTGCGCAGCTCGGGCATCGCCCCTGGGCGCCCAACGGCAAGGCCGGCCACCGGGACCCTGTCTCGGGTCAAGATCGCCTGAAAGTCACGGGTGGAGGGATCCCCCTCAAAGAAGAATCCGTCGGCGAAGTGGGGATGGCCGACGCACTGGATCCGGATTCCGTACTGATCGCTCCAGAAGCTGGGTGGTGGTGGCGTCCCCGGTTGATCGCCCAGCATCGCCTTCGCGGCCGCCGCTCCCTGCCACGCGGCAGCCCCCCAATGCTCGGTGCGGAGGTAGGCGCCGTGGCGGGGGTCGAATGGGATGCAGGCGTCCCCGGCGGCGAAGACCTCGGGGATGCCGGTGCGGCCGCAGGCATCCACCTGGATCCCGGTCTCCTCGAGTCCACTGCCTCGCACCCAGGCCGTCGCCGGGGCACTGCCGATCCCGACGAGAACGAGATCGCATTCGAGTCGGAACCCGTCGGCCATGATCAGCTCCTCCACACGCTCGTCTCCGCGCGCCCCTTCGAGCCTCGCCCCGGTGATCACCCGCACCCCCTCCTCCTGGTGGAGATCGGCGAACCAGCCACCCAGCTGCCTCCCGAGGATCTGCTCGAGCGGCGCTCCCAGCGCCTCGACGATCGTCACCTCGGCGCCGAGCCCGCGCGCGGTGGCAGCCACCTCCTGACCGATGAAGCCGGCCCCGACGATCGCCAGGCGAACGCCGGGAACCAGTTCTGCGCGCAGGCGCCTGGCGTCCTCAAGGGTGCGCAGTGAGTGGACGTTGGCGTGATCGAGAAACGGGAGGCGACGAGGCGTACTGCCCGTGGCAATCAGGAGCTGTGCGTACTTAAACGTGGCTCCGGAATCGAGGGAGATCGAGCTCCTCGCCGGGTCGAGAGCCTCGGCACGTGCGCCGAGGATCAGATCGATTTGATTCTCCTCGTACCAGGATGGTTGTCGGTAGGCCACCGACTCCTCCTCCGCGGTTCCGGCGAGCACCTTCTTTGACAAAGGCGGGCGGTCGTACGGGGGCGCCGGCTCGGCGCAGACGATGCGAACCGGCGCGTCGTAACCACGGCGGCGCAGTGTCTCGGCAGCACGCTGCGCACTGAGGCCACCGCCGACGATCAGGGTTCCAGGATTTGACTCCACGATGGCGACAGCCTGGGGGTCCTAACTAATTCGGCGATAAGCGCAGAGTGAGAGTCCTCTCAGGAGGCGATGCGGCGTAGCATCGACGCGATGGAGATCCTGGTCGTCGAGGATGAGGCAGGGATCGCCGACTTCCTGGCACGGGGGCTCGGGGCGGAGGGCTACGAGGTGACGGTCGCCGCCGACGGCGTCTCCGGTGAGCGACTGGCGCTGTCACCCGGCCCCGACCTTGTCGTCCTCGACCGCATGCTCCCGGGCCGTGACGGGATCGAGGTGCTGGCGGCGATCAGGCGCGCCAAGCCGACGCTGCCGGTGATCCTGCTGACGGCGAGGGCCGAGGTGGCCGACCGGGTCGAGGGACTCGACCTCGGCGCGACCGACTACGTGACCAAGCCGTTTGCCTTCGATGAGCTGTTGGCGCGGATCCGGGCTCGCCTGCGGGAGTCCGGCGAGGCCTCGGAGACCACACTCGAGGCGGCGGGCATCCGGCTCGATCTGCTCAGCAGAGAGGCCATTCGGGACGGCCTCGCGGCCCGGCTTCCCGACCGCGAGGCGGAGCTGCTCGCCTACCTGATGCGCCACGCCGGCCGGGTCTGCAGCCGTGAGGAGATCCTCGCCGCCGTCTGGGATTACGACCACGACCCCGGCACCAACGTGGTCCAGGTCTATGTCGGCTACCTGCGGCGCAAGCTGGGGCGTCCGGGCTCGCCGGCGCCGATCGAGACGGTGCGTTCCGTCGGCTATCGCCTGGTCCCAAGTCAATGAGGTCGACCTGGAGAAAGCTTGGGCTGCGGGGCCGCCTGGCGCTCTCGATCGGCGCGATCATGGTCGCTGCCTTCGCTGTCGTCTTTGTAGCCGTCCGAGCACAGAT
This sequence comes from Solirubrobacterales bacterium, assembly GCA_036512025.1. Lineage (GTDB taxonomy): Bacteria > Actinomycetota > Thermoleophilia > Solirubrobacterales > 70-9 > DATCBF01. The sequence continues at coordinate 799 of DATCBF010000317.1, read as the reverse complement.
GTCGAATGAGTCAGCGGTGATCAAGCGTGAGGAGGCGCGCGAGCCGGGCAAGCCGGAGACCCCGCCCGTCAAGTCGGACGACGGCTCGGCCGTGTCGCCGATCGAGGACGCCCAGTCCGACGTCGAGAAGACCTTCTTCGTCGTCGGGGGCGCCAGCCTGCTGGCGGCGCTGCTCGCCGGCTACCTGGTCGCGACGCGGACCGCCTCACCGCTTCGGCGATTCGCGGCCACCGCGGCCGAGGTCGATGCCGGCGATCTCACTCCCAGGCTCGAGACGAGCGGCGCCGACGCCGCCGAGCTGCGCACCCTCGCCGAGGCCTTCAACCACATGCTCGACCGTCTCGACCATGCCTTCGCCCGCCAACGCGAGTTCGTCTCTGACGCCTCCCACGAGCTGCGCAGCCCGCTGACTGCCATGCGAGGTCAGATCGAAGTCCTGGCCAGGCAGGCGAACCCGAGCGCCGCCGAGGTGCGGCGGGTTGAGGCCGTCGTTCTTCGCGAGGTGGGCCGCACCGAACGCCTGGTCGAGGCGCTGCTTACGCTGGCGAGGTTGGACGAGGGCGCCGGCCCGACGGTCGACGAGGTCCAAGCTGGTCCCTTCTTCCGCGAGCTCGCCGACGGCCCCCGCGCCGTCGAGTCCGCCGAACTCGTCGAAGGCTCGATCGACCTCGACCCCGACCTGATCGCCCAGGTGGTCCGCAACCTGCTCGGCAACGCCCGCCGCCACGCCGGGCCGGGCGGGCGGGTCTCCCTCTCGGCCCGGGTCGACGCCGCCGGCGTGGTGGTCGCGGTCGACGAC
>DATCBF010000316.1:0-3740 GCA_036512025.1 Solirubrobacterales bacterium | reverse complement strand
AGTCTCCAAGCTGGCGAGTCCAGCTACGCGCTGAGGCACGTCATCAAGGCAGCATTTCACGATTGGATGACCGCCTGAAAGGCTATGTTTGGCTGCCAGCGAGGGCAGGATTAATCGGTTCGAGATAGGGCTGCGGTCGAGGGCTCGAATCCCTTCAGCCGCTTCGCATCGAATCCCCTGCACCTGGGCCGGTCTGCCCTGGCGGGGAAATCAAACCGCCCTCGACCGCTTTCGCCCAGGCCGGAGCTACTGCCCTTGGCTAGTCAAGCTAAGGGCATCAGTCGTTCAGGTCTCACGACCACATTCAAGGAAGTTCTGAGGCATGACTGGAAGTGTCTTCACCAGCCCGGACAAAACAGGTTGTGCGACAGCCACCGTCCAGGGCGGGAGCCGGGGCAGGGAGTCGCCCTACCGCGTGACCCTCACCCGCAGGTACGTAGCCGGGATCGAGGTGGCGTCATCGCTGGTGTTCTGTTCGTTGAACAGGGCCTCCAACTCAGCCTGGAGGTCAGCCTGGCTACCGTTCGCCGTCGCCGCCTCGAACGCGTTCATCGTGGGCCCGTAGTAGGTCCTGAAGGCAGTCACCAGCTCTGAGGGCGGACCGGGGTAGTTGAAGGTCCAGGTGTCCCTCGCGAACGAGATCCGCTCCGCGGCGATCCCGGCTGCCGTGAACCGCTCGATCACCTCGTCCTCCACGCCCCAGGTCATCGGGCTGACGAAGCCCTCCGGTGGAGGGGGCGAGTAGGAGGAGGCGATCCTCAGGATCTGCGCCACCAGGGTCGGATCGTTCAGGATCCAGTTCCCCATCACGATTCGGCCACCCGGCCTGGCCACCCGGACCATCTCCTTGGCCACATCGAGCGGCCTGGGAGCAAACATCGCCCCGAAGAAGCTGACGACGAGGTCGAAGCGCTCGTCATCGAGCTCGAGCAGATCCGATGCATCGCCCTCCTGGAACGTGCAGTTGGTCAGGCCGAGGGCCTGGGCGCGGGCGTTGCCCGCCGCGACCAGGTTGGCGGCGATGTCGACGCCCAGAACCTCGGCCCCCAGCTGAGCTGCCGGCAACGCGGTGGTCCCGTCGCCACAACCGAGGTCCAGCACCTGGAGCCCGTCGGTGATGTCCAGCTCCTTGACGAGAGATTCCCCGCTCTCTCGCACGCATTCCGCAATTCGAGTGAAGTCACCCTTCTCCCATAGTGCCTTGTTCGCATTCATCGGCCTCTTCCTTCTTGACATACGAGTTGACCAGGTCCGCATCCTATTCTGCGCGCGGTCCCGCTTTGCGCGGAGGCTGTCGGACAAACCCCGACGACCTCGCTGGAGCCTTCTAAGGGTGGGTTCCGAAAAACTGCAACTCGATTGCTCGGTTCGTCACGCTCAACCCGGCGTCCCTCCTCTCACCAGCTCCAAGGCGCATCACAGCCGCCGCGGCGCAGCCTTTCGCGGAAGGCTTTGTGCGACAGCCTCCGTCCGGAGCGGTGTCGGCGACGATCGAGACGCCTGCTTCCGGGCAGCCGCAGCAGATGGCGCGTCAGGCGGGGGCTACCGCAAGGCGCTCGAAGGGATCTTCGACGCCCCGGGGGCCCCTGGTGTCGTCGTGTACAACGCTGCCTTGCCAGATCCAGGCGAGATCCTCGACATCACCGTCGAGCGGCTCCGAACCGCCCACGATGTCGATGTCCTCGGCGCCGTCGTCGCGGCACAGGTAGCCGCGCCCGCCATGCGGGCAGCCGGCGGCGGCACGCTGCTGGCTGCCAGCGGTGGCTTCGCGACAATCCAGCGCCGGCGCTGGTGAGCCTCTCGATGGGGAAGGCCGCTCTGCGCTCGGCTCAGACGTTGGTCGCCGCCGGTGTCGCGGAGGACGGCATCCACGCCGCGACCGTCACGATCGTCGGCGCCGTCAAACCGGGGACGGACTTCGACCGGACAACATCGCGGAGCTTTTCTGGACCGCGCACACCGACTCCAAGGACGCCTGGAAGACTGAGTATCGGTTCACGGGCGCATAGCCTCGCCGCCACATAAGCAAATGCCCCGGGCGCGCTAGAACGCCCCTGGGGCGTGGCACCCGGCAATAGTCGGTCGGTCCGACCCACGTCTGATCGGGCTCGATCCGATCACCGCTTCGCCAAGCCAATTCGCGGCCGACGGTTCGACCGGAAAGTATGTTTACGCAGTGCGACCTCTTCGGTATTCCATCAACGTCACTTTGGACGGATGCTGCGATCACCGTGCAATATCCGCGGACGAAGAGACGCATCGTCACGCGACGGAGATTCTCTCCCAGGCAGATGCTCTCCTCTTCGGCCGGGTGACCTACGAGATGATGGAGTCAGCCTGGCGGCCGCCGGGGCAGACGGAAGCGATGCCCGCTTGGATGGCGCCTTTCGGCCGGACGATCGACGCGGCAAAGAAGTACGTCGTGTCGAGCACCCTGGACCGGGTCGATTGGAATGCGGAGCTCGTGCGTGGGAATGTCGGGAAGGCAATTCAGAAGCTGAAGCAGGAGCCGGGTAAGGGACTGCTGGTGGGGGGCGTAAAGCTCCCGCTGGCCTTGGCGGAGCTGGGGTTGATCGATGAGTACGAGTTTGTGGTGCAGCCCAGGCTGGTGGGCCATGGGCCGACGTTGTTCGCGGGGCTGTCGAAGCGTGTCGACTTGAGGCTCGTGAGCCGGCAGGAGTTCGGCTCAGGGGCGGTAGCGATGCGGTACGAGCCTCGGGTTACCTAGAGGCGCCTGCCGGAATCGAACCGGCGTAAACGGCTTTGCTACGAATTGCGCAGGAGCGGCCGAGTGACGGGGCGCCAGGCGCGTCGACGCGGATGCGCGGCGACTAGCGGCGATTTCGGCCGATCCGCCTCACCTTCGCTGAGCGGCGGCGCTATTTGGCGCTAGTCAGTCCACCAATCGCGTTGGCCATCGACGTCTTCGCGCGGGGTCTTGCCGAGATTGGGCGCGCGATGACGAGGATCTCGAGGCCCTCCGGCCCGGCCTCGCGAATTGGGCTCCGGACCCCGAGCATGCGAGGGTGGACCTCACCGCCACAGCTCGCGGCGCAGCATCGCATTGCCGCGCTCGAGCTGCTCGATGGTGGCGCTGGCGACCGAGCGCGTCCGGGTGTCGCGATTGATGCGGGCCTGGACCTCCCGGTGCGACTTGTTGGTGCGACGGGCGATGTCGGCGACCAGGCGGCTGCGCTCGCCGCGCAGCCGCTCTCGGGTCGCATAAGCCGACTCCCGCTCGGGTTCGAGGTCCTCCGACGAGGCTCTGGGCCTGACGAGGGCGGCCGTCTTCTTCGCCCCCGCCTCGGGGTCATCGGTCGGGAAGAGCTGAAGCGTGGTCTCGCTCATGATCGCCTCGTCCAGTTCAGCGCCGCCCGAGCTCAGGGCGGCAAAGCCGCCACCCGGCTCGCGCCACTCGGGACCCGAGTCGTCCATCTCGACCTCTTCCTCCTCGGCGTCCGCCGCGAGGTCGAGCGCGTGACGGCGCTCCAGCTCGATTTCGTGGGCGAGTGCCTTCAGCCGCGGGTCGGCCGGCATCAGGAGGTAGCTCATCTGATGGCGCGGGCCCGGGATGGTCCGGATGAAGCGACCGACCACCTGGCGGAAGAAGAGCTCGGTCCGGGCCGCCGTCGCGTAGACACCGACCCGCAGGCGGGGGATGTCGACGCCCTCTGAGACCATCAGGACCGAGACCAGCCAGCGTCGATCGGAGGAGGCGAAATCGGCGATGCGCCGGCTGG
>DATCBF010000315.1:0-2834 GCA_036512025.1 Solirubrobacterales bacterium | reverse complement strand
GCTGGACCGGCGGATACACATACGGCGCCTACGTCGGCTAGCGGCCGCGGGACCTCCCGAGTCGAGGCCGCCGCCCGGGGCAGGCGCCCGGCGGCGACCTCGAAGCTCGGTAGTCGGTCAGGTGTCCGCCTCCTACCCGGTCTCGGCGCGCCAAACCTCATCGGTCGCCCCCGCTGAAACCCCGGCTCGTCCGGGGTTTTCGCGGTTCCAGGACCGCGGCGGCCGCGGTGCGCCCCACACCGCCGCCCAGCGCTGAGAAGGTCAGCGGCGGCTGCTCAGCTCACGCTGGGCAGCCGCGACGACCGTCTGCCGGTTGCGGCTCGAGAGCTCGTAGAGCTCGATCGCCGCCAGTTCCGCCGGTGAGGCCGCGGCGAGGCGTTCGATCACCTCGGCGGCGGGCAACTCGCGGTAACCGGCCCACGGCTCGGCGATGCTCACCTGGGCGCCGGCGCCGTCCTCGGCTCCAGGTTCGGCCACCTCACCGACCAGCTCGTCATCGACGTCGAGGTGAACCGGCTCGGCGGGCTCGGGCGCGTCGTAGTCGACCAGCTCGTCCCGGTCGACGAGCGCCGATTCGGCACTCTCGACGGGCTCCGGCGCCGCCTTCTGCGTCTGGGTCGGTCGCTCGGGGGGTGCGGTGCGGGTCGGGGGCCCGGCAGGCTCTGCGTGGAAGTCGGGCGCCTCGGTGGCGAGGCCGGCCAAGCCGGCGGCCCACTCGACGATCTCACGGGCCCCGCGCACCGCGAGCCCGGTGGCGCGCGCGCCCAACCGGAGTGGGAAGAGGATCAAAGAACCGGACATTAGTGTGTTGCTACCCCGCGCTGCCGCGCGCGAACCACGGATCGCGCTAGGCTGCCGCTCTCTGTGAGGAGCGGACAATCGTAGACGTCGGTCTCAGAAGCCTGTTGGGCGGCGGCCTCAAGCTGGCCGAGCGCGTGACTGACGAGGCGTACTTCGCCGCTGTCTGCGTTCGCAGTGGCCTGGTCGGCCCGGAGCTTCCCCACAAGCTCGCCCAGATGCTGCTCGCGTTCGAGCGTCATGGTCTGCTTGCCGGTGCGGTCACGATCGGCGCGATCCGCAACGGCGACCGGGCGGCGATGCGCGACGAGCGTGGGGAGATCACCTACAACGAGCTCGACGAGCGCACGAATGCGCTGGCCAACGCCTGGCGGGACAAGGGTCTGCAGCCTGGCGACGGCGTCGCGATCCTCGTGCGCAATCACCGTGGCTTCCTCGATGCCTTGTTCGCCGCCGCCAAGTGCGGCGCAAAGATCATCCTGCTGAACACCTCGTTCGCCGGTCCCCAGATCCGGGAGGTGGCCGACCGCGAGGGCACCGACCTGCTGGTCTACGACGACGAGTACTCCAAGGTGCTTAAGGGTGTCGACCCGCCGCACGGCCGCTGGCGGGCCTGGGTGGACGATGACTCGCCCCAGGACGCCGACGACACCCTGGACGCGCTGATCGCGTCGAGCTCGACCAAGGCGCCGCCGAGGACCGGCAAGGCTCCCAAGATCGTCATCCTCACCAGCGGCACGACGGGGACGCCGAAGGGGGCCCCGCGCGATGAGCCCAAGTCGCTGGGGATTATTGGCGGCCTGCTCAGCGAGGTGCCCTTCCGCGCGCGCGGGACGACCGAGCTGGCGGTGCCGCTGTTCCACGCGCTCGGCTTCGCCTCGATGGCACTCGGCCTGGCGCTCGGCTCGACCCTGGTCGTGCGGCGCAGGTTCGATCCGGAGGTGACGCTCGACAGCATGCAGGACAACGAGTGCACCGCCCTAGTCGTGGTGCCGGTGATGCTGCAGCGGATCCTCGACCTCGGCGAGGACAAGGTCATGGAGCGCGACCTGTCGGCGCTCAAGGTGATCTTCGTCTCCGGCTCGGCCGTCGGTCCGGAGCTGGTCAAGCGCACGCTCAAGGCGTTCGGTCCGGTGCTGTACAACATGTACGGCTCGACGGAGATCGCCTATGTCACGATCGCCGGCCCGGACGATCTCAAGCGGGAGCCCGGGGCGGTCGGCACGGTGGTCCGCGGCACCGTCGTCAAGATCCTCGACGAGAACGGCACAGAGGTCGAGAAGGGCGGGAGCGGCCGCATCTTCGTCGGCAACAGCGCGCAGATGGAGGGCTACACCGGCGGCGAGAACAAGGAGATCATCGAAGGCCTGATGTCCTCCGGAGACGTTGGTCACTTCGACGAGGAGGGCCGGCTGTTCATCGACGGCCGCGACGACGAGATGATCGTCTCCGGCGGCGAGAACGTGTTCCCCGCCGAGGTGGAGGAGCGCCTGGCCGCCCACGAGGCGGTGGAGGAGGTGGCCGTGATCGGCGTCGACGACGAGAAGTTCGGCCAACGGCTGAAGGCGTTCGTCGTCGTGCGCAAGGGGAAGGACGTCTCCGAGGACGACCTCAAGGGCTACGTCAAGGACAACCTCGCCAACTACAAGACGCCGCGCGAGGTGGTCTTCCTCGACGAGCTGCCCCGCAACCCGACCGGCAAGGTGCTCAAGCTCGAGCTCGCCGAGCATGACTCCGACGAGGCCGAGGGCAGCTCCGACGAGGCCGAGGACAGCTCCGACGAGGCCAAGGACAGCTCCGACGAGGCCAAGGATGACTCCGACGGGGCCCGGCCCAGAGCGGCCGCGACCGCGGCGGAGGACGAGTAGCCGACCAGCCCGCATTCGGCCCTCCCTTCGCGGGCTATCAGGCCGAGATCTTTCTGCGGGGGATGGCCGACGAGCGCCCTGCCCGCGCCGCTCGGGCTGGCGCCCACCGGGGCGCAGACGATCGTCCATCCCGACGGAGAGCTGGCGACCGCCCGCGCTGCCGCCGCC
>DATCBF010000314.1:0-7833 GCA_036512025.1 Solirubrobacterales bacterium | reverse complement strand
CGGGCGCGGGTAATACGCTCAATACCCAGGAGCAGGCCGATGTCGATCAAGATCGTTGCCAGGATCAGGTTCTGCCGGAGTGGGTACTCGGTCAGTGAGTTGACCAGGACACCGAGCAAGGACGCCGTGATCGCGAGGCCGAGGGGGTAGAACTCACTCTGGCGATCGGCGAGCACGGTGCGTGCGCTGCCGACGAGGGCGAAGAGCATGATCAGCAGCAGGGCCAGGCCGACCAGCCCGAGCTCGGCCGCGATGTTGAGGAAGAGGTCGTGGGCGTGGTCGAACGGAACCCCGCCGACGTCAACCAGCCCGAAGGCGGGAGAGACGGCGGGGAAGTTGCCCTGTCCGATGCCGAAGATGGGGTGCTCGGCAATGATCTTCGGCGTCGTCGCCCAGATTTCCAGGCGCTGGTCTCCCTCGGAGTTGAGGGAGAGGGTCGCCAGACGGTCGCCGACGACCGTTACCGGCCCGGACTTCGTCACCGATCCGAAGCTGAGGGCGACCACGATCACGAGGACCCCCAACCCGGCCAGGGCGAGGCGGCGGAACGGCGCCCAGCGAGCCATCATCCAGATCAGGGCGAAGCCGGCGCCGATGATCGACCCCCGGGTCTCGGTCAGGAGCAGGCCGAGCAGGGCCAGCACGCCGGAGGCCATCATCACCCAGCGCCAGCGAGTCGGGCCGCGGAGGCCGAGGGCAAAAGCCGCCGGGAAGGTGAGGATGAGGAAGAGCGCCAGCGAGGTGGGGTGGGCAAAGCTCGCCGAGGCTCGATTGGTCACGATCGCGCCGCCGGCGATCGCCTGCTGTTCGCTGAGGTTCCCGAGCGCCATCACGCCGAGGATGCCGCCGGAGAGGGCAAGGCTGATGGCGATCGCCGTCAGGTCCGAAGCGCCCCGCTGTGAGACGAAGAGGGAGATCAGCCCGAAGGCGAGCCAGTCGATGACGATGCGCATCACGGTGAAGGTGTCGATCGCGAAGAAAAGCCCGGCGATGCTCACGAAGATCAAGCCGGCGAAGGCATACAGCGCCGTGGGGATGCGCTGGGCCGAGACCGTGGTCAGCAGTCTCGGCGTGACCGACAGCGCGGTGATGAAGAGGATCGCCTCCGAAGGGGTGACGCTGACGGAGCCACCGCCGCCGGCGGCGAGATAGTCGACCGGTGCGGCCAGGACCGCGAGACAGACGCCGGCGAGCGGCGCGTTGAGGACGACCAGGGCGACAGCGACGGCTACAACTGCGCCAAGGGCCACGGTGAGGCCAAACTCGTAGGCTCCGACCGTCCACAGGCAGAGGGCGAGGGCCGCGACCGAGAATGCGCCCGAGAGCAGGACGGTCAGGCGAGAGTCGAAGCCCGACTGACTCACACTGTGGTGAAGACGGTCACACCCGCGACTGCGGCCGTCGCTTGCCTGGGCGTGCCCCTCGCTTCCCACTCGAGTCACTGGCGCCCGCCCAGTAGGCGTAGGCGCCTATGTCGGGAAGGTCGCGAACCGAGTTGAGCACCACGCCGAGCAGCGGCGCCTTGACGACCGCCAGCTGCTGGCGGGCACGGCGTATGACGGGTTTGCCGGAGGCCTTGGCGTCGACGGCCATCAGCACTCCGTCGGCGCTTGCGGCGAGAGCGCTGGACTCGGCGCCGACAGAGAGTGGGGGGGTGTCGACGATCACCATCTCGGCGAGCTTGAGGGCGTCGGCCAGGAGGATCCGCGCCCGCTCGACGCTGACCAGCGTGGACGGAGTCGGCGGCAGGATCCCGGAAGGGACGAACTGGAGGGACGGCAGGTCGGTCGGGCAGAGGACCTCGTCGAGGTCAGCCGTGCGGTTGAGGTAGCCGGAGAGGCCGCTCGACCCATTGTCGTTGCCGGATTTGGACCTTATGGCGCCCCGCAGGCTTGGGCGACGCATGTCTGCCTCGACGAGGATGACCCTGGTGCCGGTTTCGGCGAACGATCGAGCCAGGTTGAAGGCGACCGTGCTCTTCCCGTCCCCCACCGAGGGGCTGACGACGACAAGTGAGCGCAGTGCCTCGCTGTCGCCGTTGAGGAACTGCAGATTGGTGCGCAGCTGCCTGAAGCTCTCCTCGAAGGCGACACCGGTCTCTTTGTCATGGGTTCTCCTGGGCACCTGGGCCAGCACCGGAGCTCCGGTCAGTTCCTCCAGTTCCTCTGGCGAGCCAATCCGGCGATCCACCGCCTCGGCGAGCAGGGCCAGCCCGACTCCGATCGCAAGGCCGAGCAGGGCCCCCGCCACCGTGTAGAGCGTGGGCTGGGGCTTGGATGGCTGAGAGGGGATCGATGCCGGCGCCGCGAACGCGATCCGCGCGTTTACCGCGTCGCCGAGCTGGGTGCGGGAATAGGCGATAAAGACCCTGGCGTAGGTGTTGGCGATGGCGCGGGCGTGTCGCGGGTCGCCGTCGCTTGCCGTGATGCGCAACAGCTGCGTTTCGGCGACAGGCCCGAAGGTCATCGCGCTCAAGACTTCTTCGCCGTCGGTTTCGAACGGCAGCGAATCGGCGACTCGCTGCGCGATGATCTGATTGTCGGCCACTTTGCCGTAGGTGCCGGCCAGAACCTGTCCCGCCTGGACGGCATCGAAGGTCGCGGTTCCCGAGCCCTCGGTCACCCAGAGGGTCGCCGTCGCTTCGTACTGCTTGGGCAGCGACTTCGAGACGACCGCGGTCAGCAGGGTCAGCGTCAGGAAGGTCCCGATGACGACCCATTTCCTACGCCAGAGGACGACCGCCAACCGTTTCTGGGGGGTCCTGTCCGGAGGGCCGGCAGACTCGTTAAAGAGGGCGGACCCTCGTGTTGCTGCCATTGCGGGAAGGCTACTCGGCAGGTCCGACGATTGCGCCAAAAGTCCGCACGAAGATCTTGAAGTCAAGCGCCATCGACCAGTTCTGGATGTAGTAATTGTCGAGTTCGACGCGCTCCGGCAGGGAGGTCTTGCCACGGAACCCACTGACCTGCGCCAGGCCGGTGATCCCGGACTTGACCCGGTGCCGGTCGGAGTACCGGCGCACCTGCTCGTCGAAGAGCTCGACGAACTCGGGTCGCTCGGGACGGGGGCCGATCAGGCTCATCTGACCACGGAGCACGTTGATCAGCTGCGGAAGCTCGTCGAGCGAGAAGCGCCTGATAAAACGACCGACCGTCGTCCTGCGATCGTCGCCCTCGACCCCTCCTGGCGCCAGGCCAGGCTTGGCCCAGTCGTCCGAGGAGGAGGCCCGATCGCCATCGAGCCGCATCGAGCGGAACTTGAGAATGTCGAAATGGCGACCGTCCCGCCCGACGCGGTGCTGCCGGTACAGGATCGGTCCCGGGGAGCTGAGGCGGACCGCGACCGCGACCGCGAGCAGGAGCGGGGAGAGCACAGCGAGCAGGATCGCGCTGACGACGCGGTCGATCGCGTGCTTGATCGCAAACTGCCAGCCCTTCGGATCGACCCAGTTCAGGCTGAAGAGCGGCAGCGGCCCGATGTTGTGGAGGGCGAGCCGGAGGTTGACGCTCTCGAACATCCGGGGCACCAGCGAGACGTGGATCCCACGCTCCTCGCAGGCTCGCATCAGCGGCACGAGAACGTGATCTGGAGACGAGGTGAACGTCAGGATCACGTGTTCGGCGCCGGTTTCCTCGGCGATCTTGGCGAACTCGTCGGGGGCGCCGAGGATTGGAGCCTGACGCTCGGGCACGCGGGCCCAGGGGACGGGGTTCGCGTCTATGTACCCGACGACGCGCAGCCCAAGCTCGGGCTGCTCGGCGAGCCTGCGCTCTATCTGGGTGCCCACCTGGCCCGCGCCGACGACGAGGGTCGGCATGCTCTCGGCGCCGGAGCGGCGAGCCCGGCGCTCTACGACGGCAAGCGCGGGAACGCCGGCACAGAGGTAGATCGCGGCGAAGATCCAGGCCCGGCCAAGGACCTGGGCAGGATCGCTCTGATGATTGAAGATCGCCACCGCGGCAATTACCGTTACAACCGCAAGCGACGTCGCGGCAAGCACACGCAGCAGTTCATTGGTGACGTCGAGCTGGAGTGAGCGTCGATAGGTGCCGCTCAGGGCGAGAATCGACAGCACGAGAGGTGGGAGCAGCCAGACGATCGTCGTTCCATCCGGTCCCGCGTCCGCGGCGCTTGCGCTGACCTTGGCACTGGCGACCGCGAGTACGAGGAGCACAGCGTGCAGGGACAGTCTGAGCAAGCCCCAGCGCCCCTTCAGGATCGCCATCAGCGCCGAAGAGGCCTCGGGCGTTCCGACCGAGTGCCGGAGCTGGGGGCGAGTCTGAGTGATGTCGGGAGTTGTGGCTCGGTTCATAGGACGATTCAGGAAGGGAGTGATCCGCTGATCTGGTGTATCGGCAGGCGCTGCCTCCGTCTTGAGGTTTCCGGGGGCTCTTGTCAAGGGATCTGGAATCACGTCGCGGAAGGCAGCGGAGTCGCGGCTGGTCACGCGGGACAAAACTGTTCACTGCGGTGCGCGAGGATGATCCGGAGCTCAGCGACCACGGAATGGGGAAGGTGCTCTGCGGTCAACGGTTCGGTGTGCCTCTCATGCTCATCTGGGTGTTGCTCTTGCGACCGAGGTTAGAGATTCCAATGAATTTGTCCAGCCGGTTTGTGGCCGTCCCGTGAACAGCCTCGCGTGCTGCCGTCCTATCGGCCTCATCTTTGCGGAACTCCCTCGTAATGTCGCAAACCTTTGAGCATTCGAGCGAATTCTTGCAGCGTAAGAGTCGCGCTCAGTGGGCCTCGCCGGAAGCGTGCGCGGGGGGGCGCGACTCCTCGGCGAGGGAGGTGATCTCGAGCTGGCCACGGGCGGCGGCTTCGAGCACCTCCGTCGCCTCCTCGGCCGAGCGCGCATAGAGCTCGACCAGGAGGTGGACAACGATCTGCTCGCCGTCGTGCTTGTGGAAGCGGACGTGGGTGAAAAACTCGCGCACCCCGGCGTCGCCGAAGGCGCCGTAGGTGAGGAACTCGATCGCCTCTGGGCCGGAGCAGGTCTCGACCCGGTCCTGATCGACGGTCACCGTGCAGGAGGCGACCCAGGGGGTGCCGGCGACCATCCGCTGCCAGCGGTCTTCGATCGGGACCACGTGGTCGTCCTGGAAGGTCAGGTGGGGCTGGTCGTGCATGCAGTCGAGACACTGCACGACCGATTCCTGCACCTCGTCGACTCCTTCGGCAAGAGCGCCGCTGTCAGGGTCGACGCGGCGGATCGCGTCGTAGTGGATCTGGATCTCGAGGTTCTGCGACCAGCAGCGATAGCAGCGCAGCCAGGCCGCGCGATCTCCATTCAGCTCGCTCATCGGTCCATTGTGGCGCGCTTGCCGAGTGGGCGCAGGGCGAGCGCTCGGTGGACTCAGGCGGCCGAGCCGACGCCGGCCCGCCGGCCCGCCAGCTCGACGATCTCGCCCATGATCCGGTTGATGTCGAAGTCCTTGGGCGTGTAGACGCGGTCTACGCCCGCTTCGCGCAGGCGCTGGGCGTCGGCGAGGGGGATGATGCCGCCGACCACGACGGGCACCTCGACGTCATTCGCGTTGAGGATGCGCACCACCTCAGGGACCAGCTCCAGGTGGGAGCCAGAGAGGATCGAGAGGCCGACCACGTCGACGTCCTCCTGCAGGGCCGACTCGGCGATCTCCGCCGGGGTCAGGCGAATCCCCTGGTAGATCACCTCCATGCCGACGTCGCGGGCACGCAGGGCGATCTGCTCGGAGCCGTTGGAGTGACCGTCGAGGCCGGGCTTGCCGACCAGGATCTTGATCCGGTGGCCGATCCGCTCGGAGGTCTCGTCGACCTTGGCGCGGATCGCGGCGAGCTGGTCGCGATCGGCGGCCGGGGCGGCGGCATCGACGCCGGTCGGGGCGCGGTAGGCGCCGAAGGCCTTGCGCAGCACTTCGGCCCACTCGCCGGTGGTCGCTCCCGCCTTGGCGGCGGCGATCGTCGCCGGCATCACGTTCTGGCTGTCGTCGTCGGCCACCCGGGCAAGCTCGTCGAGGGCGACGCGGACGGCATCTCCGTCGCGCTCGGACTTCCACTGCTCCAGGGCTTCGACTCGTTCGCGCTCGACCTCGGGGTCGGGGGTGAGGACGCCGCCGTCGGCTCCGGCGGTCAGCGGCGACTCCTCGGTCTCGGTGAAGCTGTTCTGGCCGATCACCTTCAGCTCTCCGCTCTCGATCCGGCCCACCCTCTCGCGGTGGGACTCGACCAGGCATGCCTTCATGTAGGGGACGGCCTCGACCGCGCCTCCGTGCTCCTCCACCACCGCCATCTCCGCCCGGGCGCCCGCGGTCAGCTCTGCGACCAGGCCGTCCATGACGACCGAGCCCTCGAAGATGTCGGGGTACTCGAGCAGGTCGGTCTCGTTCGCCAGCACCTGCTGGATCCGCAGGCTCCACTGCTGGTCCCAGGGACGGGGCAGGCCCATCGCCTCGTTCCACGCCGGCAGCTGGATCGCCCGAGCGCGGGCGTCGCGGCTGAGGGTGACGGCCAGTGCCTCCAGCACGATCCGCTGGATGTTGTTCTCCGGCTGGGCCTCGGTCAGGCCGAGGCTGTTGACCTGGACGCCGTAGCGGAAGCGCAGCATCTTTTCGTCGGTGACGCCGTAGCGCTCGCGGCCGATCTCGTTCCAAAGCGCGCCCATCGTCCGCAGCTTGGCGATCTCCTCGACCAGGCGGATGCCGGCGTTGACGAAGAAGGAGATGCGGCCGAAGACCTCGGCGAAGTCCTCCTCGGCGACCTGGCCGCGTGCCTTCACTTCGTCCAGCACCGCGATCCCGGTCGAGAGCGCGTAGGCGATCTCCTGCACGGGCGTCGCCCCCGCCTCCTGCAGGTGGTAGCTGCAGATGTTGGTCGGGTTCCAGCTCGGCACCTCGTTGACGCTGAAGGCGACCATGTCGGCGATCAGCCGCATCGAGGGCGCGGGGGGGAAGGCGTAGGTGCCGCGGGAGAGGTACTCCTTGATGATGTCGTTCTGGGTTGTGCCCTTGAGCTTGGAGCGGTCGATGCCGTTTTCCTCGGCGACGGTGACGTAGAGGCCGAGCAGCCAGGCGGCGGTGGCGTTGATCGTCATCGAGGTGTTCATCTCGTCGAGCGGGATGCCGTCGAAGAGCTGGTGCATGTCGCCTTTGTGGGCGATCGAGACGCCGACCTTGCCGACCTCTCCCCGGGCCAGGAGATGGTCCGGGTCATAGCCGGTCTGGGTGGGGAGATCGAAGGCGACGGAGAGGCCGGTCTGGCCCTTGGCCAAGTTGCCGCGGTAGAGCTCGTTGGAGCGGCGGGCATCGGAGTGGCCGGCGTAGGTGCGCATCACCCAGGGGCGGTCGCGCTCAGGAAGTCGGTGGTCGCTCATCTCTCAATCTTATTCGCAGAGCCTGAAAGAGCCGGCCGGAGATCAGCCCGGGGAAAAGGGCCCGCCGCCGGCCAGGCCAGCCGCCGCGATCGCGAGCAGGGCCAGTCCGGACAGGGCGCAGGAGGCGACGAGCGCTCGTACGCGTCGCCGAGGAGCGCCCCCGGATTCCCCGGCCTGGGCAAGCGTCCTGCCCAGATCTCCACGAAAGCCCGGAGCCGGAAATGGCCGATCGGCGCCGAGCCGCAGTCCCAGATCCGTCATCCGCTCGAGCTCGGAAGGCTCCAGGTCGCGGGGGAGGTCGCGGCGGATCCGGTCGCGATCCGACATCGTCACTGGGCGAAGACCGGAGAGAAGGGGTTCAGCGATTTGGCCCTGCGGTAGTCGCGTACGGCGGCTCTTGCCTGACCTCGCCTGGCCTCGATCCGGGATCGCACCAGCCAGGTCTGCCAGTTGGTCGACTCGCGTTCGGTCGCGGCTCGAGC
>DATCBF010000313.1:0-5637 GCA_036512025.1 Solirubrobacterales bacterium | reverse complement strand
AATCTCAGGCAGACGTTCGCGCAGACGAGATACAAGCCCGGAGGTGGCCTCGTCGAGGGAACGTTTGGATGCCGACGCTCGGCGGGGCTGCCCTGCGACGCCGGCGAAGCGCGAGCCATCGGCGAGCGGGTGCAAGCCACGCTTGGTCACCTGCTCACCTTAACGACAGAGCGGATCGCCTCCAACCCGGAGTACCGCAGTCCACCCTTCGCTACTGGAAGAGGGGCCTCGCTGCGACTGCTTCAGCCTCGATGACTGCTTATGCCAGACCGATGCGGGACGGGCTCGGGACGGCGCGAGTGTCGTCGATCGCCGCGGCAGCTAAGCGGCTCCAAGCCTCGCATCCTCGATCGCCTCGGCGTAGGCCCCGTGGATCGTGCCTCTCGGCCTCAGCCCGGCGACTCCGTAGCCCTCTTGCATCGCCCGCGCCAGCGTCGTCTTGAAGGTCCTACCGTGCCAACCGTGCGGCTCAGCTGCCCTGCCGACATGCAGGTGGACCAGCTCGTGCAGGAGTGTCTCGAGGATGTCGCCGGCGCGGATGCCGGGATACGCGGTGACGGAAAGGCGGAACTGGGTCGGGACCGCGAAGCCGAGACGATTTGGGCGGCTGCGCGCCCGCCGCACCTTGAGCCCGGGCTCGCGGGCGACCAGGGGGCCGCCGTCGAACGCCGGTAGTGCCCGCAACCTGGTCATCTCCTGACGAAGGGGAACTCCCGCGACGAGGAAGTAGGAAGAGTTGCGCCTCAAAGCCCGCCAAGAATGCCGCCGCCCGCGGATGACTGGGTGAGCCCTGCATCGCGAACGCACTTTCCCCGGTATGCGGAAGAAAGTGCGTTCGCGCCGGCCGCGAAGCGGACGGGTGACTCAGCGGGCCGGGCGGGGAAACGAGTCGCCGAGGATCAAGCGGGCCCGGTAGTAGAGGGCCTCGTAGGCGTTCGTGTCGAGCTCGGTGGACCCATTGGCGGCCGGGGTGCCCTGGGTAGTCTGGCGCCGACCCAGGGCGTCCTGGCGGAGCACGCCGTTGAGCCTGCCTCGTGAGCGGAAGGATGTGGTGGGGGGTGGGATGCTCATCGATCTCTCCTTCTGAAGTTTGTTCACTAACTAACTCAAGAATAGCAATTGAGTGGCCAGGGTGCTCGGTGGCCGCAGATGGGCGATTACCATCGCGACCTGACCATGGACGAGCCCGCTTACGACCAGATCGGCGTCGGCTACGGAGAGGTTCGCCGGCCGGACCCACGGATCGCGGCTCGGATCGACGCGGCGCTCGGCGATGCGCGGACCGTTTTGAACGTCGGCGCGGGAACCGGCTCCTACGAGCCGGCCGGCCGCGAGGTGACCGCGGTCGAGCCCTCGGCCCTGATGATCTCCCAGCGCCCACCCGGCGCCGCGCCCGCCCTGCAGGCGAGGGCCGAACAGCTGCCTTTCGACGACGACAGCTTCGACGCCGCGATGGCGATCATCACCGTCCACCACTGGGCCGACCTCGCGGCCGGGATCGCCGAGATGCTGCGGGTGGCGCGCGACCGGGTCTTGGTGCTCAGCTTCGACCCCACCCCGCCCGACGAGCTCTGGCTGCGCGACTACTTCCCGCGCGCGCTCGAGATCCACGCCGACTTGATGCCGCCGATCGCGGAGTTGGCGGCACTGCTGCCCGGCGCCGAGATCGAGGCGGTTCCCGTTCCCGGCAACTGCGAGGACGGCTTCTTCTGCGCGATCTGGGACCGCCCCGAGATGCACCTCGACCCGGCCGTGCGCCGGGCCAGCTCGGTCTGGCATCCGATGGCCCCCGGGGAAACCCAGCGCGGGTTGGCGGCGCTCCGCGCCGACCTGCGGAGTGGCGCCTGGGATGAGCGCCACGGCCGCCTGCGCAGCGAGCCGGAGCTCGACGTCGGCCTGCGCTTGATTAGCTCGCGGCTCTAGCTCTCGGCGTTGAACTTGTAGCCGACCCCGCGCACGGTGAGGATCAGCTCCGGGTTCTGCGGGTCGCGCTCGACCTTCTGGCGCAGGTTGGAGATGTGGACGTCGCAGGCGCGCTCGTCGCCGTCGAACTCGGTCTGCCAGAGCTCCTCCATGATCTGGCCGCGGCCGAAGACCTCACCGGCGCGGCCGACCATCAGCCGCAGCAGCTGGAACTCCGAGCGGGTCAGGTTGACCTGCTCGCCGCGGACGGTGGCGACGTGGCGGACGAGGTCGATCGCGACCGGGCCGGCTTCGATCCGCACCGCCTGCCCGAGCGGCGAGCGGTCGAGCTCGCGGCGGCGCAGCTGGGCCCGGACCCGGCCCAGCAGCTCGCGGACCGAGAAGGGCTTGGTCACGTAGTCGTCGGCGCCGACCTCAAGCCCGACGACCTTGTCGACCTCGGCGTCCTTGGCGGTGAGGACGATGATCGGCACGGCGCTGCGCGAGCGCACGTCGCGGCAGATGTCGAGGCCGCTCGGCCCCGGCATCATGATGTCGAGGATCAGAAGGTCGAAGGGGATGCTCTCGCCGAGCATCGCCGTCGCCGCGTCGCCGTCCTCGGCCGGGGTCACCTCGAATCCCTCCTGGGCGAGCGCGTAGCCGACCGAGTCGCGAACCGAGGGCTCGTCGTCGGCAATCAGGATGCGGCCGCTGCTCATCGCCTGCCGCCTTTCATGCGACCGGGGTCGGGCTTGGCTGGGCGACGGGAAGGCGGACCCAGAAGGTGCTGCCCTCTCCCTGCACGGAGGTGGCCCCGATCTGCCCGCCCATCACGTCGACCATGCGGCGAGCAATTGCCAGCCCGAGGCCGAAGCCCTCGTGCTTGCGCGACTCCGTGCGCCGGTAGAAGCGCTCGAATACCCGCTCGATCTCCGCTGCCGGGATGCCGGTTCCTGTGTCGATGACTTCCAATACAACCTCCGTCTCACCTTCGTGGCGGCCGCGAACGGTAACGGCGCCGGGGGGTGGCGTGTTCTTGAAGGCATTGGTGAGCAGGCCGATCATCACCTGGCGCAGCAGAGTCGGGTCGCCTTTCGCGGTCAGATCGGGCTCGACCTCGACCGTCAGCTCGACGTGTTTGGGCGCCTCCGCCGCGGCGACGACATCGCGGATCGCGATCGGGACGTCGACCACCTCGGTCTCACCGGCGCCGATCGACTCGACCCGGGCCAGAGTCAGCAGCGACTGGGTCAGGCGGCTCATCCGCTCGGCGTCGTCGCTGAGCCGGGAGAGGAAATGCTCGCGCGCCTGGGGGTCGTCCTTGGCTCCGCCCTGCAAAACCTCGATCGCACCGGAGATCCCGGCCAGCGGGTTGCGCAGCTCGTGGGCGGCGTTGGAGACGAAGTCGGCCTCGGCGAACTCGCGCCGCATCTCTTCGGTGCGGTCGCGGACGACAGCCAGCACCGCCCGCTCGTCGGGCAGCGAGCGAGCCTGCATCGAGTAGGCGCGATCGCCGATCCGCAGCGCCGGGTGGCCGGCGAAGCCGACCTCGGCGGCCCGGCGCAGATGCGGCAACAGCGCCTCCGACGGCAGGCCCGCGGAGTCCAGCAGCGTCGCCGCCGCGCTGTTGGAGAAGCGGACACTGCCGTCGTCGTCGACGACCATCACCGCATCGGTGAGCCCGTCGAAGATCGCGGCGAGCTTGTTGCGATCGGCGGTGAGCACGCCGAAGCTCTCCTTCAGGGAGGCGCGCATCGTCTCCAGGGCGCGCGCCAGGTCGCCGATCTCATCCGGGCCGTAGACGTCCAGCGGCGCGTCGAAGGAGCCCGCCGCCATCTCTCCCGCGGCCTGGGCCAAGCGCGCCACTCGGTGGGAGATGGCGGCTGCGATCAGGAACCCGGCGAGGATCCCGATCACGATCGCCCCCACCAGCGCCCGCTGGTTGTCGCCGAAGAAGTAGACGGCCGCCCCCGTGATCACGCTGACGGCGGCGAAGGCGCCGGCGAGCCAGAGGCGCATGCCGATCCGCGGGCCGGCCCATGGACGCCGACCTCCGATATCGCTTCCAGTCATGAAGGCTTACTAACACAAAATCAATCCCTGCCCCGGACACGGCGAAGCGAAGACGGGGCTTCGTGGGAGAATCGATCTGGTGCGCACGCTGGTATTCATCCCCGCCTGGAACGAGGAGGCCTCGATCGCCGCGGTCATCGGCGACGTGCGCAAGTGCATGCCGCGGGCCGACATCCTCGTCGTCGACGATGGCTCGGGCGATGCCACCGTGGCCAAAGCCAGCGAGGCCGGCGCCCTGGTCGCCTCCCTACCCTTCAACCAGGGCCTGGGGGCGGCGCTGCAGACCGGCTATCTCTACGCGCTGCGCGAAGGCTATAAGTGCTGCGCGCACCTCGACGCCGACGGGCAGCATCCGCCGGTCGAGGTGGCCCGGCTGCTGGAGGAGGTCTACGCCGACCGGGCCGACCTCGTGATCGGGTCGCGCTACCGCGACCCCGCGACGGCCGAGAGCGATGATTACAAGCCGACTCTCTCGCGGCGGATCGGCACCAGCCTCTTTCGCTTCTTCCTCACCCTGGCGACCCGCCAGCGCTTCACCGACACCACCAGCGGCATGCGCGCCGCGAACCGCCGGGTGATGGCGCTGTTCAGCGAGAACTACTCGCCGGATTTCGCCGAGATCGAGTCGCTGCAACTCGCCGTCAGGCAGGGCCTGCGGGTCGAGGAGGTGCCGGTGCGGATGCTGGAGCGGGCGGGGGGCTCATCGTTCCTGACGCCACTGCGCTCGGCCTTCTTCATCTTCAAGAGCTTAATCGTGCTGCTGGTGGGCCAGTTCCGCCCGCGCCAGGTGGAAGCGGAGCGATGAGGACACTCGTGCTCGGCAGCGCCAACCCGACCGTCCATCTGACCCCGCAGACGCGGATCCTGGCAGCTGTCATCGCAATCGTCTTCATGCTGATGATCCTCGACCTGATCCGCCGCAACCGCCTGCAGGAGCGCTACAGCGTGGTCTGGTTCGTCGCCGGCCTGGGCATGCTCGCCGGCGCCGCCTTCCCGGGCTTGCTCAAGTTCGTCGCCGACGCGATGGGCGTCCGCGACACCAACGTCGCGCTCTTCTCGATCCTGCTCCTGCTCCTGCTCGGCCTGGCGCTCAATTTCAGCGTGATCATGTCGCGCCAGGCGGCCCAGATAACCCGGCTCGCGCAGGAGCGGGCGCTGGAAAAAGCGCGTCAGCAGGCGCGCTCAGCCGAAGAGGCGCTGAACGCGAAAGACGAGAGCCTCAAGCGCTAGCTCCTCGGAGACGTTGAGGTCGAGGCGGCGGCGGGTGTCCTGGACCAGCTCGACCGCGAGGCGGGGGCCTGTCGGGTCGAGGCCCGCGGCCTGCGCCCGCAGCTCGGCGAGGCGGTCGCGGTTGAAGACGACGTCGGTAGCGCCGGTGGCCAGCGCGGCAAGGTCGCGGAACCAGGCGGCGCAGAGCTCGAGCCCGAGGTCGAGAATCTCGGTGCGGCGGCGGCGGCCCGCGCGTTTGGCGGCGTCGGCGATGTCGCGGGCACTGCGTTTGATCCCGGATGTTTTTTCCTCTTCGAGCGACTCTCGGGCCTCCTCTTCCGCATCGGCGCCGGCAGCGTCAGCGCCATCGAGGAGAGCCTTCCACGGAGTGGCGGCGGTTTGAACCTCTCCCCCCAACGCTCGGGCAGCCGCTCTTAACCGCCTGCCCTCTTC
>DATCBF010000312.1:0-6695 GCA_036512025.1 Solirubrobacterales bacterium | reverse complement strand
CCCGCGATCCGCCGCCGCAACAACCTCGTCCTCACCAACCCCGACATGCTCCACGTCGGACTGCTGCCCAACCACAAGAGCTGGGGCGACTTCCTCGCCAACCTCGGCTGGGTCGTTGTCGACGAGGCTCATACCTACCGCGGCGTCTTTGGCTCCCACGTCGCCAACGTGCTGCGGCGGCTGCGGCGGGTGGCGCGCGCCTACGGCTCCGAGCCGCGCTTCCTGCTCGCCTCGGCGACGATTGCCAACCCGGTCGAGCTGGCCGAGCGGCTGGTCGGGACGCCGTTCGAGCTGATCGACGACGACGGCGCGCCGCGGGCCGGGCGCGAGATCGCGATGTGGAACCCGCCCCTGCTCGACAAGGCGAGCGGAGCGCGGCGCTCGGCCCTCTCGGAGGCGGCGGATCTTCTCGCCGAGCTCGTCTCCCAGGGGGTGCGGACGATCTGCTTCCTCAAAAGCCGGCGCGGGATCGAGCTGATCCAGCGCTTTGCCCGCGACAACCTGGCGGCGCGGGGCAAGCCGGAGCTGGCGGAGCGGATCGCGCCCTACCGCGGCGGCTACACGGCCCAGCAGCGGCGTGAGATCGAGGCGAGGTTGAGCGCCGGCGACCTGCTCGCGGTCGTCGCCACCGACGCCCTTGAGCTGGGGATCGACGTCGGCGAGCTCGACGCCGCGATCTGCGTCACCTTCCCCGGCACCGTCGCCAGCCTGCGCCAGATGTGGGGCCGGGCGGGGCGCCGCCGCCGCGGGCTCGCCGTTTACGTCGCCGGACAGGACGCCCTCGACCAGTTCTTCTGCCGTCATCCCGATGAGTTCCTCGAGCGGCCGGTGGAGGCGGCGATCCTCGACCACGGCAACGAGCAGATCGCGTCCCGGCACCTGATCGCCGCGGCCTACGAGCTGCCACTGACCGACGCCGACGATGAGATCTTCGGCGACGGCTGGCGCGAGCGGGCGGAGCGGCTGCTCGGCGCCGGCGAGCTGCGCCGCGCCGGCGGGCGACTGCTGCCGCGACGCAGCGAGTTCGTTGCCAACAGGATCCCGCTGCGCTCGGCCTCGGCCGACTCGGTGGCGGTGATCGAGCGCGAATCGGGCGAGATGTTGGGCATGGTCGAGGCCGAGCGCGCCTTCACCACGGTCCATCCCGGCGCGATCTACCTGCACCTGGGGCGCTCCTACGAGGTCGAGCAGCTCGATATCGAGGGCCGCCGCGCCGTTGTCAGCGCCTTCGACGGCGACTGGTACACGCGGCCGAAAAAGGAGACCGAGATCTACATCGAGCGGATCCATGAGCAGCGTCAGGTCGCCGGGGTCGAGCTTCATTTCGGCGAGGTCTCGGTCACCGAGCAGGTGATCGCCTTCCAGCGGGTCTCGATCTCCGAGCAGGAGCCGATCGACATCGTCGCCCTCGAGCTACCCGAGCAGAACTTCGTCACCCAGGCGCTCTGGTACGTGCTGCCGCAGCCGCTCAGCGGGGCGCTGCCGCCCGACGTCCTGCTCGGCGCCCTGCACGCGACCGAGCACGGGCAGATCGCGGTGCTGCCGCTGATCGCGATGTGCGACCGCTGGGACATCGGCGGCCTCTCCACCAACGTCCACTTCCAGACCGGCCGCTCGACGATCTTCATCTACGACGGCCACCCCGGGGGCGTCGGCATAACCCAGCGCGGCTACGAGGAGTTCGAGCGCCTGCTCGGCGACGCCGAGCGCCTGATTGCCGAGTGCCCTTGCGAGTCCGGTTGCCCCTCCTGCGTGCAGAGCCCGAAGTGCGGCAACCTCAACGAGCCGCTGCACAAGGCCGGGGCGCTGGAGCTGATGCGGACGATGCAGGCGTCGTGAAGGGCGGCGCGCGATCATGGCGGCGGTGACTTCGCGGCGAACACAGGTCTCGGTGATCGGCTCCGGCGGCTGCCAGCAGGACTCGGAGCCGGCACGGCTGGCCGAGGAGGTCGGCAGGCGGCTGGCCGAGGCCGGCGCGACGGTCGTCTGCGGCGGCCGCGGCGGCGTCATGGAGGCCGCTTCGCGGGGCGCGGCCGAGGCGGGCGGCGCGGTGATCGGGATTCTGCCCTGGGTCTCGCCCGACGAAGCCAACCCCCACTGCACCCAGGTCGTCGCGACCGGGACCGGTCAGGCCCGCAACCTCGCCGTCGTCGCCTCCGGGGAGGTCGCGATCGCGATCGGAGGCGAATGGGGAACGCTTTCGGAGATCGGCCACGCCCGCAGCATCGGGCGGACCGTCGTCGCCCTGAGGAGCTGGACGCTGAAGGGGAATGGGGCGATGGAATCGGCGCCCGGCGTGATCGTCGCCACCACACCCGAGGAGGCCGTCGCCGTCGCCCTGGGGGCAATCGCCGCCTGATCCGTCGCGCCGTACTGCCTAAGATTGCGGCCATGTACGAGGAGTCGATCCGGGACGAGTTCACCCATCAGACGGACTCCTTCGCCACCAGCGCGGCGATGAGCGGGGAGGACGTGCTCGGGGGATTGGTCGCCCTGGCGCCGGCCGACTCCGGGACGAGCTGGCTGGAGACCGCATGCGGCCCGGGCCTGATCTCGCGGGCTCTGGCGGCGCGGGTCGGCTCGGTCCACGGTGTCGACTTGACGCCGGCGATGGTCGAGAGAGCGCGCGACGATGCGCTTGCCGAAGGGATCGAAAACGTCGAGTTCTCGCTCGGCGATGCGACGGCGCTCGAGTTCGAGGACGCCGCCTTTGACGGTGCCGCCACCCGCCTGAGCCTCCACCACATTCCCGCCCCGCAGCGGGTGGTGGCGGAGATGGCGCGGGTCGTGCGGCCCGGCCGCTGGGTGGTCGTCGGCGACCACATCACCGACCCAGATCCCGAGGCGATGGCTTGGCACCAGGAGATCGAACGACTGCGGGATCCCTCGCACTGGTCCTGCTTGACCCAGGGGCGTCTGCGGCGCCTCGGCGAGGAAGCCGGCCTGACGCTCGACAGCGAGCAGCTGACCGAACTCGACCTCGACTACGACGACTGGTTGGCACGAGGCTCCGCCGGGCCGGCGGCAGCGGCCCTGATCGACCGGCTGCTGACCGAAGCGCCTGATGGCGTCGAGGCTTTTCGTGTAGTCCAGGAGGGTGAGAGCCGGCGTCTCAAGCTCCGCTTCTGGCTCTCCCGCTGGCGTCGCTGACGTGTCCGAGTTTTGGGTTGTGGAGCCCAAAACTCAGACACGTCCTATTTGGTGGGACGGGGGCGATTCGGCCAGAGTTGCCGCAGGGCCAGGACGGCGAAGGCGTGGGACCAGGCGAGCGGGGTGGTCGAGGTCGGGATGCCGGTCCGGGCGTCGACCCGCTCGGGGAGCAGCCCGGCCGGAGTGGCGGCGCGACGTAGATCTCCCATCAACTTCAGAGCCTGGCGCCGCTCCCCGAGCGCCGCCAGGCTCCAGGCGCTCCAGGCCGTGGGGGCCGTCCAAGGGTCCCGGTCGGGCCAGTCTTGGGAGGGAACAAGGCCAAAGCGCCCCTCGCGACTGAGCGCCTGGTGGAGCGCGGCTCTCGCCTCCGGGTAGAGCGGCCGCAGCGCAAACGGCCGCACGGCCCAGGCCGCCGCCGTATCCCACCCCGAGCCTGGATTTCCGACTCGTCGTGCCAGTTGGCCCGAGGGCCTCAATGCTCCTGAGGCGATCGCGTCGCCGACGTAGTCGCCTGTCGATTTCTCCTGGTAGTCGGCGCGGTCGCGCCAGGCTGGGTGGCCGGGAGGAGGCGGCAGGCCCGTTGCCCCGGCGGCTAGGGCCGTCCAGCCCCACGCGTCTCCCTGGGCCGCACGGCCGGCGACCGGCGTCCCGTCCCCGTGAAAGCGAGCGGCGGCGTCGAGGTTCAGGGCGAGGAGGAAGCGCCCGATTCGCCGCGCTTGCGCTCGACAGCCGGCCGCGGAGAAGGCAAGTGCCGCCGCCGCCGCGTCGCGGGGCCAGACGTAGGCCCAGCCGTCTCGCGCTCCGGCCGCGACCGCCCCGGTGCGGCGGTCGGTCAGAGCGCGCAGCGCCAGCAGCGATCGTCCGTACATGCGTTGCGCCCAGGCCGGTGCGGTTGCCCCGAGGGGGCGCGCCATGGCCAGCCAGCGCCGATCTGCCGCCGCCGACCTGCGAATCGCCGCCCCATCGCAATTCACCGCCGCCGCACTGGGGTTGGAGCTGGTCTCGATCTGGGCCCGCCGACCCCCGGACCCGCCGACCGCAACGCACCGCTCGAGCGTATTCCCGGCAACCGCGGTGACGATCTCCACTCGCACCGGCCCAAACCGGGCCTCGGTCCGCAGGACGTTCGTCCCGCGGAGGTAGCGCTGACGCACGGAATCGGCCTGCCACAGCGGCCTGGGCTTGCCCCCGTCCACGGCGACCCGGGTCACGATGCCGGTGGTAGGGGGGACGGTTCCGGCAGCCTGCCGCGCGGCGGGGTTCTCGATCAACCCTGGCCCCGCCGGCCCCGGAGCCCGCAGGTCGGCGACGTCCCCGTAGGCGTCGATCGCCGCGGTCAAGCCCCCGCTTCCGACCACGGCCGTCCCCAGGAAAGGCGCCGGCATTCCCGGTAGGGCGGCGGGCGTCCGCGGGTCCGCCCGAGACCCCCCGGACACGAGCACTCCCACCACCGCGGCCGCGGCGATCAAGCCCAACGCTGCGCGAGTCCAGGCCACGCCCCCAACCTAGTGACCCGGTCGCTAGCCTTCCCCTCCCTGGCGAGGTAGCTCAGTTGGTAGAGCACACGACTGAAAATCGTGGTGTCGTGGGTTCGATTCCCACCCTCGCCATTTCGCCAGGAAGGACAGCTCTCAATCCGTTGCCCTGCACGGGACGACGAAGCTGCCGAAGAGTTTCGTCCCGTCGCGGAAGCCGAGTGTTCCGCGGGCGAGGAAGCGCCCACCTGAGCACCTGGCCGAGAGGAAGCTTCGTCGCCTGCCCTTGTACGCGAAGAGGCGGCGGGCGCTGAGTTCGGTGTGGGTGACCGAGCCGCTGCCCCCCGCGACCTTGGGAACCAGGACGACGATGTGCAGGCCGAAGCGGCCTTTGTGCTCCTTGGTGATCTTGACCGTTGCGACAATCGCGGTCGGCGCCGGCACGCTGACGTAGGCATGGACGAAGAGGGTGGTGACCCCATTCTCGACTCCACCGTTGAAGACGGTCAGCGGACCGATGGCTTCGAACGGCGTCTGTTCTGGAAATGCGACTCTCACAGAGGCGCTGCCTTCGCCGAGGATCGCGTCCGGGCAGGCCCTTTTCGCGGTCGCGGCGTCTCGAGCTTCCAGCTTTCCCCGGCCACAGACCGGCAGGCCCTGCACATCGACGAACACGTTCCTGTCGGCGTCGAAGACGAGTTCTTCCAGGGCCGGCGGCTGGGAGCCGTCGATCGTCGTCAGGCTGGTGCGCTCGTGCAGCCCGACCGGCGCCGGCACGCCCTTCGGCAGCACCCGTGGCGTCAGCTCACCGCTGAGTTTCAGGACCAGGTTCCCGGCCCGGACGATGGTGGTGGGCGCGCTTGCCGCGAGCACGATCCCGGAAGCGCCGATCGCCAGCGTCAGCCCCAACCCGACCACCCACTTCAGATTCCTTCTCATGTCTTCCTCTCCGTTGCCCTTTGCTCGGCGCCCGTCGCCGACCTCATATTGGAATTAATAGTACTAACATGAAATATATGGACGTCAATCTCACGCAGTCGAGTCGCCGCCAGGCCTGTCACTCGTTTCTGCAGGCACTCGGCGACGGCGACCTCGACGCGGCCACTGCCTGCTTCGCCAGGGACGCCTGCCTGATCACCCCCGACGCGACCGCGGTCGGCGGTCGCGAGCGGATCCGCTCGGTCCTTGCGCAGCTGATCGCGCGCCACACGGAGATCCGGGTCGACTTCAGCAACATCCTGATCAGCGGCGACGTTGCCCTTGCCTGCGAGCTTTGGATGATTCGCTGCGACGGGATCGAGGGCTCCCGGTTCGAGCAGGCTTCGGCGCCGATGCTGGTCCTGCGGCAGGTCGAAGGGGAATGGAAGCTGGCGATCGCGGCCTTCTGGGGATGGGGGCGTCTCGGCGGCTCCTAGCCAAGAGGGACTGGCCGGTGGGTTTGCCCCGGCGATCGTGCCGTGGGGACGATTCGCGTTTACCTTGTTGACGTGAAAGATGAGGACGGCACGGAGAAGCGGCCCTACCGGATGGGGGCGCGGGCGGAGGCGGCGGCGGCGACGGGGGAGCGGATCCTCGATGCCACCGAGGCTCTCTTCTACGAGAGATCCTTCGAGGAGGTCACCCTGGGCGCGATTGCCGAGCGGGCCGGGGTCACCGTGCAGACGGTTCTTCGCCGCTTCGGCGACAGGAAAGGCCTGTCCCGGGCGGCACTCCTGCGCCTTGCTGCCCGGGTGGACCGGAAGCGGGGCAGCGCCTCTCCCGGCGACGTCGAGGGAGCCGTGCGGGTGCTGGTCGACCATTACGAAGAAGTCGGCGACGGCGTCCTGCGGCTGCTCGCCGAGGAGCAGCGCCGCCCCTCCCTCCGCACGCTGGTCGACATGGGCCGCGACTACCATCGGGAATGGTGCGAGCGTGTCTTCGCGCCGGCCCTGGAGGCTCGCCGCGGGGTCGAGCGGGAGCGCCGGCTCGGCCAGATCGTCGCCGTCACCGATATCTACGTCTGGAAGTTGCTGCGGCGTGACCGTGGCCTCAGCCGGAGGCAGACCGAGCTTGCCCTGCGCGAGTTGCTCG
>DATCBF010000311.1:0-4051 GCA_036512025.1 Solirubrobacterales bacterium | reverse complement strand
CGGAGTCGGCGAGGGTGCGATCGAGCAGGGCGCGGTCCACCCGGCGAGTGTAGGTCAGCGTCAGGGCGCGTCGATCTTCACGTCAAGCGCTGAACCCTCGCTCTCGCTGAAGCCGAGCAGCCGCTCCCCCTCCTCGGCCAGCTCGCGGGCCGCCTTCGGCAGCAGCGGCTCGAAAGGGGCGATGCACAGGGTCGCCTTGCCCCGCTTGCGCTCGACTGTCCAGGTCCCGGCCACGGACCCGTCCCAGAGAAAGGTGGCTTTGACCCGCAGGTTCTTGGTCACCAGCCCGGGGCGATGCTCGTCGGCCAGCAGGCGGCTGCGGTCGGCGTGAGCGAGGACGAGGTTGTCGAACTCGGGCAGGAAGCGGGCCGGGGCCGGCGTGTCCACATCCGGCCGCGGAGCGCCTGGGATGTCGAACAGCTCGCGCCCGCTCTCGTCTCTGAAGACGTCAAGCACGGGGCGCAACTCCTCGAAGGCGGGCTTCATCCGCTTCAGGCCAGACCATGCGACGAAGTCAGCGACGCCGGCAGGGCCGAAGGCGGCCAGGTAGCTGCGGATCATCGGCCCAGGGGGCCCCTCGGCCGCGATCGGCCGGCCGAGGCTGCCTCTTGCCAGCGCGAACCTGGCCACGCGCGGGAAGGCCCAGGGGTCATCGGTCGGCACCATCACCAGGGGAAGCTGGGTGCGGACCGCGTATCCGAGCGCGCGGTGGTTGACCCCGGGGAAGCGCTCGGCGAGCAGCAGGCGCAGGTCGTTGTAGGCGCGTGGCTCCTGCTCGAGCAGCTCGACCGCGGCGGGAAGGAACTCGACCGAGTCAAGGCCCTTGGCCGATGGGCCCATCACCCGCACGGCGGCATTCAAAGCCGGCGCCAGCGCCGGGCGGAAAGCAGCGAAGTCGGCAGCGCTCAGGAGGTGCAGCGTGCTCCGCATCAGCGGCCCACGGACGACCTCGTATCCACCCAGCGCCTCAGCCAAGTCCTCGCGCCGGAACCCCGCCAACCGCGACCAGAGCCCGACGAAGGGCGGCCGCGGCTCCTGCGCCTGCATCCCCGCCAGCCGCTCCACCGCCTCGACCACCGGCGCCGGCTCGCGCTCGAGCAGCATCTGGCGGGCCAGTGTGGCGCGATTGAGCTGCCTCAGGCTCAGCGTCGGGGCGCCTCTGCTCATGGATGGATCGACTCGCCCCGCTCCAGCATCGCGACGAATTTGCGCAGTCGCCGCTCACGGGTCTCCGGCTTCTTGGCGTCGTTTAGCCGGTAGACGATCGCGTAGCGATTGCTGCTGCTGAGAGTGGCGAAGAACTCCCGCGCCGCTCGGTTTGAGTCAAGCTCGCGCTGAAGATCGTCGGGCGCCTTCGCCGTGCGCTGCCCCTCGTAGGCCGCCTTCCAGCGGCCGTCCGCCTTGGCCGCATCGACCTCGCCGAGGCCGGCGGGCCGCATCGAGCCGGAGGCGATCAACCCTTCAGCCTTGTCGCGGTTGATCCGCGACCACTTCCCACGCGGCCGTCGCGGCGTGAACCGCTGCAGAAAGCAGCGCTCGTCAAACCCTCGCTTCTGACTGTCGATCCAGCCGAAGCAGAGGGCGAGCTCCAGAGCCTCGCCATAGGTGACGCTGTCGACCCCCGAGCCTTTCTTGGCGATCTTCAGCCAGAGGCCCTGGGATGTCTCGTGGTTCTGCTCCAGCCAGGTCTCCAGATCCGCGGGCGTCGCGAAGAGGACGATTGGCAGGTCGTCGGGCATGCCTAGCCGTGCATCAGGCGATTGGCATCCGCATAGAGGATCGTCGGGTCCAGCATCGCCCCATAGCCGCCCGGTCCCAGCAGGTCGCCCGCGATGCGGCGAGCCAGGGCCAGGCTCGCCCTGGCGGGAGCCGAGCCGGTGCTGAGGCGCTTGACGCCGAGCTTTGCCAGCTCCGCGACCGGCGGCGTCCCGGGCGCGACCAGGACGTTGAGGGGAACCGCGACAGACTCGGCGACCCTGCGGATCTCTTCGGGATCGACCAGCCGGGGGATGAAAACCCCGTCGGACCCGGCGGCAGCATAGGCCTGGACGCGTTCGATCGCGGCGTCAAGGCGATCCTCGCCTTCGAGCTCGAGCCAGAAGACATCGGTGCGACCGTTGATGAAGAGGTCGATGCCGGCTGCTTCGGCGGATTCGCGGGCCGCCCCGATGCGCGCGCAGTGATCGTCGATGTCGCGCAGCGCCGGCGCATCTCCATCCGCCCTGTCCTCGAGGTTGATGCCGATCGCGCCGGCCTCGATCACCGCGGCGACCACCTCCCCCACCTCTTCCGGCGTGGCCCCGAAGCCGGCCTCGATGTCGGCGCTGACCGGGATCTCGACAGCAGCGGCGATACGGCCGACTGCCTCGACCATCTCGTCCCGGCCCATCTCCCCGTCCGCCTTGCCTTGGGCATAGGCGACGCCGGCGCTGGTGGTGCCGATCGCCGGGCAACCCTCCGCCTCGAAGATGCGAGCGACGCCGGCATCCCAGGCATTGAGCAGGCAAAGCACCGCGCGACCGTCATGGAGGTCATGGAAAAGCCGTGCCTTGTCCCTCTGGCTCGTCCGCGTCACAAAGAGCAGGGTACGCAAGCCTCGCGCCAGGTTAGAGTCCTCTTGTGGCCGAGCCAGACGGCATCGAGGCACTCACCGAGGCGATCGGGCGCTACAACGAGGCCTGGAACGCACAGGACCTCGACGCGATCGTGGCGATGCACGCCCCCGATATGGTCTTCGCCAATCACACGGCCGGGGAGAGCGCGGCCGGTGAGGAGGTCCGCGGCCACATCGCCGCGATCTTCGAAGCATGGCCCGATATGACCTTCGCCACTCGCCGGCTCTACGTGAAGGAAGGGCTGGTCGTGCAGGAGTGGACCGCGACGGCGACCCACTCGAAGGCGATGCGGCGCGGAGATCTCGAAGCGCCGGCATCGGGCCGCGAGCTGAGCTGGGACGGGATCGACTCGATCCCGTTCGAGAACGGCCTGGTCAAGCGCAAGGACGTCTACTCGGATTCGGTCTCGATCCTGCGCCAGGTCGGGCTGCTCGACTGACCCCCAAAAGGTCGGCGATTCGGCCTGGCTATCGTCATCTGAGCAGGCTCAACCCCGCAAGCGCCAGGAGGCTCAGATGGCAGACATTCCCGCAGAGGCCCAGCATCTGCTCGGCGGCAAGAACTTCGCCCACGTCGCGACCCTGATGGAGGACGGCTCCCCTCAGGTTTCCCCGGTCTGGATCGACTACGAGGACGGCCTCGTCGTCTTCAACACAAATGACGATCGGCTGAAGCCTAAGAACTTGGGCCGCGATCCGCGAGTGGCGATCTCGATCGCCGACGCCGAGAACCCCTACGAGAGCCTGCTGATCCGCGGCGCCGCGGTCGAGATCACCGCGGAGGGCGCCGACGAGCACATCGATGCCCTCGCCAAGCGCTACATGGGTGTCGACGAGTATCCGCTGCGCCAGCCAGGCGAAACGCGACTTAAGGTCAAGGTGCGGCCGGAGCGGGTCCAGCACATGGCGCCCTGAGCGGAGCGTTTGCGCTCAGCCGCGACGCTGGCGGATCTGACTGCGGATGAACCCGGGCCAGGCCCTGGGGCTGCGGGCCAAGGACAGGGCAAGGGGAGCCGAGTCGAAGTAGGTGACGCGCTCGGTCGCAAGGCCATCCTCGCCGATCGTGAAGCGATCGACCGAGCTCCAGGAGATCGGCTTGCCGCCGGCGGTGCCGCTGAGGGTGAATTCGATCATCACCCCATCGGCGGTGGCGCCCCAGCGGTGGACCTCGGCGGTCAGGTCGGGCATCAGCTCGAACAGCTCCTCGAAAGCGGCCTGGCCCTCGGTCAGGCTGTGGGCGGTCGGGACCATTGGCGCGACCAGATGGGCATCGGCCGCCAGCACGGTGTCGAGCCGTTCCGGGTTGGGCCACTTCCAGAAGTCGGCGAAGCGGCGAACAAAGTCAGCCGCGGCGGACTGCGCCGCGGCATCTGGCGAGCCGCCCGGGACGGTTGCCCCGGTTTCCCCGATCGCCTTCACTCGGACACCTCCGCCAGC
>DATCBF010000310.1:0-2158 GCA_036512025.1 Solirubrobacterales bacterium | reverse complement strand
GCTCGAGCCTGGCGACGCGATCCTGGTCAAGGGCTCGCGCTTGGCCGGCCTCGAGGCCGTCGCCACCAGCCTGGCGGAGCTGATCTGATGGGCGAGGTGCTGATCGCGGGAATGGCGGCGATGCTGATCTGCATCTTCCTCGGGCCGAAATTCATCGAGTACCTGCGGGTGCGGGAGTTCGGGCAGCACATCCGCGAGGACGGGCCCCAGGAGCACCACGCCAAGGCCGGCACGCCGACGATGGGAGGGTTGATCGTCTTCGCCTCGATCTGCGTCCCCTACCTGATCCTCTCCGACCGCGACGCGCAGAGCCTCGCCGTCTTCGGCGTCGCCATGGGCTGCGCGGCGATCGGCTTCGCCGACGACTTCATCAAGATCGTCAAACGCCGCTCGCTCGGCCTCTCGGCCCGCTGGAAGCTGCTCTTCCAGCTGATCCTGGCCTTCGGCCTCTGGTGGGTCGCCCGCCACGAGGTCGGCCTCGAGCCAACCCTCTTCTTCCGCATCGGCCACGGCAGCGTCGACCTCGGCCCGGTCCTCTACTTCGTCCTCGTCTTCCTCGTCATCGCCGGCACCTCCAACGGCGTCAACCTCACCGACGGCCTCGACGGCCTCGCCGCCGGCTCCTGCGCGATCGTCCTCCTCGCCTACACCGCGATCGCCTTCGTCACCAACGAGCAGCAGAACCTGGCCCTGCTCTCCGCCTGCCTGGTCGGCGCCTGCGTCGGCTTTCTCTGGTTCAACGCCTTCCCGGCCTCGATCTTCATGGGCGACACCGGCTCCCTGGGGCTGGGAGGAGCGATCGGCGCCCTCGCGGTGATGACCCAGACCGAGGTGCTGCTGATCATCATCGGCGGCATCTTCGTGATCGAGGCTCTCTCGGTCGCGATCCAGGTCTTCTCCTTCAAGACCTTCCGCCGCCGCGTGCTGCTGATGGCCCCGCTGCACCACCATTTCGAGATGATGGCCTGGTCGGAGACGAAGATCATGCTCCGCTTCTGGATCATCGCCGCGGTCTGCTCGGGGATCGGGTTCACGCTTTACCAGCAGAGCATCGGCAGGTAGTCCGCAGGAGGGTTGTGGCCGGGAGCTGGGTCCCCCTCGGCGGAGACCGTTCCGACTGACAGTAGCGCCGATGCGAAGTGTGGTCTCTGCTCCAGTCTCCGGCGAGGGGGACCCAGCTCCTTCCCATCGTGCGTAGAGGTTCGCGAAGATGGGCGAATCATGGTTTGAGGTGCTCATTCACCTTCAGCAGGCTTTGCCCGACTGCTTACTGCTGGGGGTAGAGTCGGTGGAACCCCGACCGAGGAGGTACTCGATGAGCGTCCTTATCCGTTTCGCTCCAGCGTCGCTGACGGCGGCGCAGTACGACGAGAGCATTCGCAAGCTTGAGGAGCAGGGCGACTTCCCGCCCGATGGCCTCGATTACCACGTGTGCTTCGGTGAGGAGGGAAGCCTTCGCGTCAGCGAGATCTGGGATTCACGGGAGCAGCTCGAGGCGTTCGGCCAGCGCCTGATGCCGGTTCTCTCCGAAGTCGGGATCGAGCCCGGCACGCCCGAGGTGATCGACATTCACAACGTCGTCAAGCGCTAGCTCAGGGGCAGCTCTCCACGATTGATGATTGAGCGGTCCCGACAGGTCCGCGAGGACCGGGATCGAAGCTATGTGAAGTGACCGTGCCACCGCCGAGAAAGGCTCGACCGCCGCTGCCCCAGGGGCCGTTTCTGGTCGTCGGGCTCGCCCGCTCCGGCGCCGCCGCGGTGCGGCTTCTCGCCTCTCGAGGCGAGGCGGTCAGAGGCGTCGATTCCGGCCACCCGGATGGCGCGGCAGGGTTGCGGGACTCCGGCGTCGAAGTGGTCCTGGATGCGGATGGAATTGCACTCTTGGATGGGACACGGACCGTCGTCAAGAGCCCGGGCGTGCCCCGGGAGGCGCCGGTGATCGCGGCCGCTCTGGAGCGGGGGATCGACGTCGTCGGCGAGCTCGAGGTTGCCTGGCGGGCCGTTCCAAATCGCTTCATTGCTGTGACCGGGACCAACGGCAAGACGACCACGGTCGAGTTGCTCGGGCACGTCTACCGGGCTGCCGGTGAGCCTGTCGCGGTTGCCGGCAACGTCGGCACCCCGCTCTCGGAGCTGGTGGGGGAGATCGCCCCCGACG
>DATCBF010000309.1:0-5476 GCA_036512025.1 Solirubrobacterales bacterium | reverse complement strand
GAGCGCTATGGCCCGGCGCCCGGAGCAGCGCGAGAGGGCCGGCGAGCCCGCCCCATCCCGACGACAGGCCCCGCGCGCCCCGCGCCCCCTGGTTATGTTTTGACCATGAGTGACCGTGATGTCTTTGCAAACTTTGCCCGTATGCGGCGGGAGATGGACCAGATGCTTGGTGGCAGCTGGGGGCGCGCTACTTATGTGAGCCGGCGCACCAGTGGGTTTTCGCCGAATGTCGATGTCTATTACTGCGGCGATCCGCAGCGGGCTGTCGTCAAGGTCGATCTTGCCGGGGTTGAGCTTTCCCAGGTCGGGATTGAGGTCAGCGGTCGGCAGCTGGCGATTGTCGGCGAACGGCCGGTGCAGGAGACCGAAGGGCGGGTCTATCAGCAGGTCGAGATTCCGTCCGGGCCGTTTCGCCGCATCGTCGAACTTCAGGTCGACATCGACGCCGAGCAGGCCAGCGCGACCTATGACGACGGCATCTTGCGGATCGATCTTCCCTTGCGCGATCCAGCCGAGACCACGCGGCGCGTTCCGATCGGCCGGGACTAGTGGAGGGCACTCCGGTCCTCGAGGTGGTCGAGTCGCCGCTCGATCCTGAGGAGGCGATCCGCGCCAACGAGCCGCTGCCCGACGCGCTGCCGGTGCTGCCGCTGCGTGAGATGGTCACCTTCCCGGAGACGCTGACTCCGCTTGCCGTCGGCCAGGAGCGCTCGATCAAGCTCGTCGACGACGTGCTCGGCGCCAACCGGATGCTGGTCATGGTCGCCGCCCATGACCCTGAGGATGAGACCCCCGGCCCCGACGGGCTCTACGAGGTCGGCGTCGTCGGCGTCGTCGCTCGCATGCTCAAAGTCCCCGATGGGACGATCCGCATCCTCGTGCAGGGGATGCAGCGAGTCCGGCTCGGTCCGTATGTGGCCGAGGATCCCTATCTGGTGGCGCGGATCGAGGAGATGCCCGATGTCTTCGAGCCGACCCCGGAGCTGGAGGCGCTGACCCGCAACGTGCAGCGGACCTTCTCGGAGATCATCGAGCAGATTCCCTACCTGCCCGAGGAGCTGCAGATGGCGGTCGCCAACCTTGACGACCCGGCCGCGCTTGGGCACCTGATCGCGGGCGCCCTGCGGATCGGCACCGAGGAGAAGCAGAAGCTGCTCGAGGAGGTCGATGTCGCCAAGCGCCTGCGCCACCTCTCCCAGATCCTCGCCCGTGAGCTCGAGGTAGTCCAGCTCGGCACTCAGATCCAGTCCCAGGTCGAGTCGGAGATCGACAAAGGCCAGCGCGAGTTCTTCCTCCGCCAGCAGATGAAAGCGATCCAGGATGAGCTCGGCGAAGGCGACGAGCAGCAGGCCGAGGTCAACGAGCTGCGCGAACGGATCGAGGAGGTGGGCCTGCCCGAGCACGCGCGCAAAGCCGCCGATCGTGAGCTTTCGCGCCTGGAGAAACTGCCGCCCGCCGCCGCTGAGCACGGCGTCATCCGCACCTATCTGGAGTGGCTGGTCGAGTTGCCCTGGTCGCAGGAGACCGAGGACAACCTCGACATCGCCCACGCCCGCAAGGTGCTCGACGCCGACCACTATGACCTCGAGAAAGTCAAGGACCGGATCCTCGAGTACCTCGCGGTGCGCAAACTGAAGCCAGACTCACCCGGCCCGATCCTCTGCTTCGTCGGCCCGCCCGGAGTGGGGAAGACGAGCCTCGGCCGCTCGATCGCGAAGGCGCTGGGGCGCGAGTTCGAGCGCATCTCGGTCGGCGGCGTCCGCGACGAGGCCGAGATCCGCGGCCACCGCCGCACCTACATCGGGGCCCTGCCGGGGACGATCATCCGCGCCCTGCGCGACGCCGGCTCTCGCAACCCCGTCTTCATGATCGACGAGATCGACAAGATGGGCGCCGATTTCCGTGGCGATCCCTCTTCGGCGATGCTCGAGGTGCTCGACCCGGCTCAGAACGACTCCTTTCGCGACCACTACCTCGATCTCGAGTTCGACCTCTCCGAGGTGATGTTCATCGCCACCGCGAACCAGCTCGAAACGATTCCCGGCCCGCTGCAGGACCGGATGGAGACGATCGAGCTGGTCGGCTACACCCTGGAGGAGAAGCGCCACATCGCCCGCCGCTATCTCGTCCCCCGCCAGATCGACGCCAACGGCCTGAAGCCGTCCCAGATCGAGTTCACCGATTCGGCCCTGACCGCGATCATCGAGGAGTACACCCGCGAGGCCGGCGTCCGCAGCCTCGAGCGCCAGATCGGGACCGCCTGCCGCAAAGTCGCCCGCGACGTGGCCGAGGGCAAAGCCAAGGGCAAGGTCAAGATCTCCGGCAAAAAGGCGCGCGAGATGCTTGGTCGCCGCCGCGTCTTCGCCGAGCAGCGCCGCCGCACCAAGGTCCCGGGAGTCGCAACCGGCCTGGCCTGGACGCCTGCCGGTGGGGACGTCCTCTTCATCGAGGCGACGGCGATGCCGGGGGCGGGCAAGCTGACCATCACCGGCCAGCTCGGCGACGTGATGAAGGAGTCCGCGCAGGCGGCGCTCTCTTATGTGAGGGGGCATTGGACCGAGATCGCGCCGCAGATCGAGGAGGACTGGTTCGCCGGCCACGACATCCACATCCACGTTCCGGCGGGAGCGGTGCCGAAGGACGGCCCCTCGGCCGGCGTCGCGATGACCGTGGCGCTCTCGTCGCTGATCAGCGACCGCCCGGTTCGCAACGATGTCGCGATGACGGGAGAGGTGACGCTGACCGGCCAGGTGCTCCCGATCGGGGGCCTGAAGGAGAAGTCGTTGGCAGCCCAGCGAGCCGGGATCAAGCGCGTGATCGTGCCGCAGCGAAACGAGGGCGATGTCGCCGAGATCCCCGAGCACGAGCGCAGCGAGCTGGAGTTCGTCCTCGTCGACGAGGTCTCCAAGGCGATCGAGGCGGCGCTCGCTTAACCGTATGGAGGCTGCGGGAGCGCTTGGCAGGGGCAGCCTGTCGACATGGGCCGAAGGCCTGCGCGAGGCTGTGCGCTCGCGCTCGCGGACGTTTTGGATCGTCGCCGGACTGACCGCCGTCGCCGCGGCGCTGCGCTTCGCCACGCTCGGCGTCCAGTCCTACCACCACGACGAGATAGTCACCGCCAGCCGCATTCTGCGCGACGGCTTCTGGCACGCGATGTCGGCCGTCGGCTTCAGCGAGTCGGCGCCGCCGCTCTACTACGCGCTGGCTTGGGCCTGGACCCAGCTGACCGGGACCGGCGAGTTCGGTCTGCGCTCGATCTCGGCCCTGGCCGGTGTTGCGACGGTCCCGGTTGCCTTCCTGCTTGGCGCCGAGCTGCGCGACCGCCGGGCCGGCATCGCGGCGGCGGCGCTGGTCGCCGTCAACCCGATGCTTCTCTGGTACTCGCAGGAGGCCCGCGCCTACTCGTTGTTCGCGCTCTTGACCGCGCTCTCGGCCCTTTACTTCGTGCGAGCTCTCGATTGCGGCCGTCGGCGCGACTTCGTCGGCTGGGGGATCGCCTCCGCTCTCGCCCTGGCGACTCACTACTTCGCGGTCTTCCCGATCGCCGTCGAGGCGCTCTGGCTACTGCGCCGTCGCGGCAAGGACACGGTTCCCGGGCTCTGGATCGTGGGACTTGCCGGGCTGGCGCTGGCGCCGCTGGCGATCCATCAGATGTCGATCGGCCATGCCGAGTGGATCGGCCACTTCCCACTCGTGCACCGGCTCTGGGCGGCTGCGGTCACCTTCACGATCGGGGAGACCGGCGACATCATCGCTCGCCCCGAGCGACCGCTCCTGGGGGTGTTCCCGCTGGCGCTGATTGCCCTGGCGTTGGGGTTGCTGGTCGCTCGCGGTGACAAGCGCGAGCGCCGCGGCGCCGGCATCGCTCTGGTGCTCGGCGCCGCCACGGTGGCGGTCCCTCTCGTCCTCGCCCTGGTCTCTCCTGGCAAGGATTTCGTTCTCGCTCGCAACCTGCTGCCGGCGTTGGTCCCGCTGCTGGTCGCGGTCGCGATCGGGGTCAGCCTGCAGGGAGCACGTCGCAGCGGCGCCCTGCTCGGCGTGCTTCTGGTCGCCTATTCGCTGGGGTTCTGCATCTGGGCGAGCGTCTCACCGGCGCTGCAACGACCGGACTGGAGCGGGGTGGCGGCAAAGCTGGGTGAGCCCACGGCGCCACGGGCGATGGTGACCTGGACCCTTGGTGAGGCCTCGCTGCGCTACTACCTCTCGACCGGCTCTTTTCAGGTATCGCCCTCGGATGGGCTCGACTGGCTGGTCGGCGAAGTCGACTTCATCTCCGACGGGCCGGCCCCGCCGGTGCCGGCCAAGACCCTCGGGCCAGGCTTCCGCCAGGCTTCCTATGAACAGGTCGGCGGCCGCCTCTACATCAGGCGCTACAAATTCTCCGGCCCGGGACTGGCGCCGCTGCGACTGCGCGCTATCCGTGGCGCGGACCTCGGCTTTCGAACTAACGGCGTGCTCCTGGACGGCATCGGCCCTCAGTAATTCATCCAGCCGGAGCCGCGTGGCTTACCGGCGGCGACTTTGGGTATATCTTGAGCAGATACCGCCGAACTGCGAGGAGTTGAGAAGGCATGGCCAAGACAACACGGGCGACACAGACCGCCGATCGCGCCGCCGACCTTTATTCGAGCGCGCGTGAGAACCCCTATGTGCAGCGCCTGATCGAGGACGATGATCTGCGCGACAGCCTGCGCAATGCCTTCGACGCGGCGCGTGGCGCCTACGAGCGGGTTGCCGACAACGGCAAGGGCCCGGTAAAGGCTGTGACCAGCGACAAGAAGGTCCAGAAGGAGCTGCGCGAGGCGGCCGAGTCGCTGCGCGAGGCCTCCGAACAGCTGAAAGCTCCGGCGAAGCGCAAGAGTCGCCTCGGCCGGGTCATCCTCTTCGCCCTTGTCGGCGCCGCGATCGCGTTGGTCTTCAGCGAGGACGCCCGCAAGACGGTGCTCGACACCCTTTTCGGGGCTGAGGAGGAGTTCGAGTACACGAGCTCCACCAGCATCAACGGCTCCTAGAACCACCGCGCCCGGGCGACCCGCCCGGGCGGCGTCTTAGACTGGGGGAGCGATGGAGGCAGCCACAAAAGAGCGCGAGCTGAACGGCGAGAAGGCCCAGCGCATCGTCAACGCGATGCGCGAGAGCGTCGCCAAACGCGGCGCGGCGGGCTCGACCTTTGAGCAGGTCGCCGCCGAGGCCGGGGTCAGCCGTGGCCTCCTGCACTATTACTTCGGGACCAAGGAGCGACTGCTGGTCGAGGTGGTGCGCCGCGACGCCGAGATCCGGATCGCCCGGCTCGATGAGCGACTCAGCAAGGCTCAGACCGTCGACGACGTCCTCAACGTCCTCCTCGCCAGCCTCACCGACATGATCGAGAATGAGCCGGTCTTCTTCTTCCTGCTCTACGAGCTGTTCAGCGCCGGACGGCGTAACCCCGATATCCAGCGTGAGGTTGGCCAGCTGTTCGAGCGCACCCGTTCTC